>NZ_SMKB01000155.1:0-17395 GCF_004348575.1 Actinomadura sp. 7K534 | reverse complement strand
CGTCGGCGCGGTGGAGGGGGCGGGCGCCGGGCTCTGCGAGGGCGTCTGCGGCGGCTGCGACCCGGAACCGCCGCCGCCGATGTCCAGGTCGATGCAGTTGTAGAACGCCATCGGTGTGTCGCCGATGTTCCAGATGGCCAGGACCTTCTGCCGTCCCGGGAACTCGCTGAGGTCGACCCGGTGCGTGACGACCGAGTCCGGGATCTGGTTGCGGTCGTCGAAGACGGCCACGCGGGTGCCGCCGACGAAGTACTCCCAGGTGCTGGTGCGGTGCCGCGCGGTGAGCGTCCAGCTGAAGGTCACCGTGCTCCCGACGGACTTGGCGGGCCAGTTGCGGCTCTCGTCGGAGAGCACCGCGAACTGGCTCAGGCCGCCGTGGCAGTTGCGCTGCCCCTTCGGCCCTTCGACGCTCTGCGGCTCGAACTGGATGGGGCCGCAGTCGGGCACGGCGCCGGCGGCGCACAGCGCCTGCCGGCTCGGCGGGGCGGAGACGTAGCCGTGCGCCGACGCGGGGGCCGCGGTGAACAGCGTCGTACCGGCGGCCGCCGTGAGGACGGCGAGCGGATAGGCGATCGTCCTGCGCATACGGGCAGTCCTTCCCATCGTCTTCGGGGGGTCGGTCGCCGCGTTTCGGGGGACCGTTGACTGCGTCAGGACGTTAGCGACGGCTCTCCTAAGGCCGCCTTAACGACCAGGGAAGCACTCGTCAATCCTGGGAGCGCCCGCCCGGGCGGCCCCGGAGCGGGGGAGGGGAGGCGCGTGCGGACGTACAAGTAGCTTGATATCGAGATAAATTAGAGGTATCTTGACATCGAGAAAAAAGCCGCCGAAGTTAGGCGCACCTGATTCCCGGTCAGGTCACCGACTAAGGCAGGATCGAGTAGGTGAGCACCCGCCTGCCGTGCCCGGGCCGCGCCCGGGGCACCGGCCGCGGGCGGGCCTACGAAGACCAAGACACAACGCCGCGCGCGCAAGATTCGGACCGGTCGCGCGGTGGTGACGGAGGAGGAGTCCGTGTCCTCGAACAGCTTCGGCAGCCTTGACAAGCTGCAGGTAGGCGACAAGTCGTACGACATCCATCGGCTGGACGCGGTCGAGGGCTCCGCCCGCCTCCCGTACAGCCTGAAGGTGCTCCTGGAGAACCTCCTGCGCACCGAGGACGGCGCGAACGTCACGGCCGACCACATCCGCGCGCTCGCGGAGTGGGACCCGAAGGCGCAGCCGAGCAAGGAGATCCAGTTCACCCCCGCCCGGGTGATCATGCAGGACTTCACCGGCGTGCCGTGCGTGGTGGACCTCGCCACGATGCGCGAGGCCGTCCGCGACCTCGGCGGGGACCCCGGCAGCATCAACCCGCTCGCGCCGGCCGAGCTGGTCATCGACCACTCCGTCATCGTCGACTACTTCGGCTCCCCGGACGCCTTCGAGCGCAACGTCCAGCGGGAGTACGAGCGCAACGGGGAGCGCTACCAGTTCCTCCGCTGGGGGCAGACCGCGTTCGACGAGTTCAAGGTCGTCCCGCCCGGCACCGGCATCGTCCACCAGGTCAACATCGAGCACCTCGCGCGCGTGGTGTTCGACCGCGACGGCGTCGCCTACCCCGACACCTGCGTCGGGACCGACTCGCACACGACGATGCAGAACGGCATCGGCGTCCTCGGCTGGGGCGTCGGCGGCATCGAGGCGGAGGCCGCGATGCTCGGCCAGCCGATCTCGATGCTCATCCCGCGCGTGGTCGGCTTCAAGCTGACCGGCGAGATGCCCGCGGGCACCACCGCGACCGACCTGGTCCTCACCATCACCGAGATGCTGCGCCAGCACGGGGTCGTCGGCAAGTTCGTCGAGTTCTACGGCGAGGGCGTCCAGGCGCTGCCGGTGGCGAACCGCGTCACGATCGGCAACATGAGCCCCGAGTTCGGCTCCACCGCCGCGACCTTCCCGATCGACGGCGAGACGCTGAAGTACCTGCGGCTGACCGGGCGCAGCGAGGAGCAGGTCGCCCTCGTCGAGGCGTACGCCAAGGCGCAGGGCCTGTGGCTCGACCCGTCCGCGGAGCCCGAGTTCTCCGAGAACCTGGAACTGGACCTGGCCACGGTCGTCCCGTCCCTGGCCGGCCCGAAGCGCCCGCAGGACCGCATCTCCGTGGAGCACGCCAAGCGGACCTGGCGCCGCGACGTGCACAGCTACGTCTCCAGCGTGATGGGCGCGACGGACGAGGCGGTCAACGAGAGCTTCCCCGCCTCCGACTCGCCGGCGATCAGCCACGGTACCAAGGGCGACAAGCCGCGCAAGGTCGACCGCAACGGCTCCGGCCGCCCGCACAAGCGCGTCCCCGTCACCCTCGAGGACGGCACGAGCTTCGAGATGGACCACGGCCACGTCGCCATGGCCGCCATCACGTCCTGCACCAACACGTCCAACCCGTACGTGATGATCGGCGCGGCACTGGTGGCGAAGAAGGCCGTCGAGAAGGGCCTGAACCGCAAGCCGTGGGTGAAGACGTCCCTCGCGCCGGGATCCCAGGTCGTCACCGACTACTACGAGCGCGCCGGGCTCACCCCGTACCTCGACAAGATCGGCTTCAACCTCGTCGGGTACGGCTGCACCACCTGCATCGGCAACTCCGGCCCGCTGCAGCCGGAGATCTCCAAGGCCGTCAACGACAACGACCTGGCGGTCACCGCGGTGCTGTCCGGCAACCGCAACTTCGAGGGCCGCATCAGCCCCGACGTGAAGATGAACTACCTGGCGTCGCCGCCGCTGGTCATCGCGTACGCGCTCGCCGGGACGATGGACATCGACATCCTCAACGAGCCGATCGCCGAGGGCACCGACGGCCCGGTCTACCTGCGCGACATCTGGCCCTCGCACGAGGAGATCGCCGAGATCGTCGAGTCGTCCATCGGCCAGGAGATGTTCACCACCAGCTACGCCGACGTCTTCAAGGGCGACGAGCGCTGGCGCAACCTGGACATCCCGACCGGCGACCTCTTCGAGTGGGCCCCGGACTCCACCTACGTGCGCAAGGCCCCGTACTTCGACGGCATGTCCGCCGAGCCGGAGCCGCTCACCGACATCCACGGCGCCCGCGTCCTGGCGAAGCTCGGCGACTCGGTCACCACCGACCACATCTCCCCGGCCGGCGCCATCAAGGTCGGCACGCCCGCCGCGCAGTACCTCCAGGACAACGGCGTCGCGGTCAAGGACTTCAACTCCTACGGCTCGCGCCGCGGCAACCACGAGGTCATGATCCGCGGGACGTTCGCCAACATCCGGCTCCGCAACCAGCTCCTGGACGACGTCGAGGGCGGCTACACCCGCGACTTCACCCAGGAGGGGTCGCCGCAGTCGTTCATCTACGACGCGGCGCAGAACTACGCGGCGCAGGGCACCCCGCTCGTCGTCATCGCCGGCAAGGAGTACGGCTCCGGGTCGTCCCGCGACTGGGCCGCCAAGGGCACCGCGCTGCTCGGCGTCCGCGCCGTCATCGCCGAGTCCTACGAGCGCATCCACCGCTCGAACCTCATCGGCCTCGGCGTGCTGCCGCTGCAGTTCAAGGACGGCGACTCCGCCGAGTCGCTCGGCCTCACCGGCACCGAGACCTTCGACATCACCGGCGTCACCGCCATGAACGAGGGCGGCGTCCCCGAGGAGGTCGCGGTGAAGGCGGACGGCAAGGAGTTCAAGGCCGTCGTCCGCATCGACACCCCGGGCGAGGCGGAGTACTACCGCAACGGCGGCATCCTCCAGTACGTCCTCCGCAACCTGATCAGCAAGTAACCCGCCGCTACGCAGAAGTGCCCCGCTCCCGTAAGGGTGCGGGGCACTCTCGCGTCTCGGGGAGTCAGCGCTGGAAGAGGCCCATCAGGGCGGCGAACTCGTCCCGCCCCAGGAGCAGCTTGGGCCCGAGCCCTCAAGGTGAACGAGTCCGTGGCGCTGCTCCTGCTCCGGCACCTCTTCGACGAATGGGTGATCACGTGGGACCCCGCGGGGACGTGGCGGGCCGCCGGGCGCGTCCTGATCGTCCAGCGACCTCGACGGCCTGATCGAGACGCGCGCCGTAGCCGATCCCGACGCCACGCGCCAGGCCGTTCGTCGGCTCTCGTAGCGGCCGTACGCGGGACAGCGGGCGAGCCCTGGGTAGTGGTCCCCTGGTATACCCCACGAGACGAGAAGGCTGCGCATGAACAAGATCGGTGATCTGGACGTCTTCCCGCTCTGCCTGGGCGGGAACGTCTTCGGCTGGACCGCCGGGAAGGAGCGCTCGTTCGAGATCCTCGACGCCTACGCGGCGGACGGTGGCAACTTCATCGACACCTCCGACTCCTACATGGCGTCCGCGCCCGGCAACTCGGGCGGCGAGTCCGAGACGATCATCGGGGAGTGGACGGCGACGCGCGGCAACCGCGACGACGTCGTCATCGCGACGAAGGTCGGCCGGCACCCCGAGCGCAAGGGGCTGTCCCCGGCGAACATCCGGGCCGCCGCGGACGACTCCCTCCGCCGGCTCCGCACCGACCGCATCGACCTGTACTTCACGCACTTCGACGACCCGTCCGTTCCCGTCGAGGAGATCATGAAGACGTTGGACGAGCTCGTCACCGAGGGCAAGGTCCGGCAGATCGCGGTCTCCAACATCGAGATCGACCGGCTCCAGGCGTCCCTGGAGTTCGCCGAGCGGGAGGGCACGGCCCAGTACACGGCCATCCAGCCCCACTACAACCTCGTCTCCCGGGACACCTACGAGGGGCCCCGCCGCGACCTCGCCGAACGGTACGGGCTCGCCGCCGTCCCCTACTACGGCCTCGCGTCGGGCTTCCTGACGGGCAAGTACCGTCCCGGCGCGAACGTGGACAGCGTGCGCGCGGAGAAGGCCGCTCGATACCTGGAGACCGAGCGCGGAAACCGGGTCCTGGCCGCGCTCGACATCGTCGCCGAGGAACAGGACACCGCCGTCGCGACCGTGGCCCTGGCCTGGCTCGCCGCGCAGCCGACCGTCGCCGCGCCCATCGCCAGCGCCCGCACCATGGACCAGCTCCCGCCCCTCATCGACGCCGCGCGGACCACCCTGACCGACGACCAGCTCGCACGCCTCACCGAGGCGTCCGCGTGATGGCCGGATCGCAGACCGGAGATATCGAGATATAGCGTCCCTGGCGTGCCGGATCTCGAGTTTCTGCTCATCGGGGGGCTGGCGGCACTGATCGGGGCGGTCGTGCAGGGCAGCGTCGGCCTCGGCGTCGGGCTCGTCGCGACCCCCGTCGTGACGATGCTGTTCCCGTCCCTGATGCCCGGCTCGATCCTGGTGATGGCGCTGGTGCTGCCCGTCGCGACGCTCGCGCAGGAGTTCCGGCACGCCGAGCTGCGGGGGATCGGCTGGGCGTTCGCCGGCCGCCTCGCCGGGACGCCGCTCGGCGCCTGGCTGGTGGCGGTCGTCCCGGACCGCGCGCTCGGCATCATGATCGGCCTCATCGTGCTCGCCGCCCTCGCCGCGACGAGCTGGTCGCGGGAGGTGCCCCGCAACCGGGGGACGCTCTCCGCCGCCGGGCTCATCTCCGGCACGACCGGCACCGCGTCCGGCATCGGCGGCCCGCCGATCGCGCTGCTCTACCAGCGGGAGAGCGGCCCGGCCGTCCGCGCGACCCTGGCGGTCTTCTTCGTCGTCGGCGCGCTGCTGTCCCTCGCCACCCTCGCCGCCGCCGGGCAGCTGCCCGCCCGGCAGGTCGTCGCCGGCCTGGAGCTGCTCCCGTTCGTCCTCGCCGGCTTCCTGCTCTCCGGCCCGCTCCGCCGCTACCTTGACGCCGGGCGGCTCCGGCTGGCCCTGCTGATCGTCGTCGGGACGTCCGCGGTCGTGCTGATCGTGCGTAACCTGATCTGATGCGCCCCTCGAAAGCCGACCTGGAGGCCGCCCGCGACCGCGTCATCCCCGACGTCCTGCCTCCGGAAGGCGGGACGCTGCGCGTCCTGTTCAGCGGCATCAACCCGGGCCTCTACTCGGGGGCGACGGGCCACCACTTCGCCCGCCCCGGCAACCGCTTCTGGCCCGCCCTGCACCGCTCCGGCTTCACCGACCGCCAGCTGCACCCGTCCGAGCAGGACCTCCTGCCCTCCTACGGACTCGGCATCACCAACCTGGCGCACCGCACCACGGCCCGCGCCGACGAGCTGACCGCCGCGGAACTCCGCGAGGGCGGCCAACGCCTCGCCGCCCTCGTCGAGAAGTACCGCCCGGCCTACCTCGCCGTCGCCGGCGTCACCGCCTACCGCACCGCATACGGCCGCCCCCGCGCCCAGATCGGCCCCCAGGACGAAACCTTCGGCCCGGCACGCGTATGGGTCCTCCCCAACCCGAGCGGCCTCAATGCGAGCTGGCCCCTCGACCGCATGACCGCCGAGTTCACCCGCCTCCGCGAAGCCGCCGCCGCACTCAGAACTCCGTGAGCGTCCCCGGATCGAATGTCACGGTGAACGCCGAGTCCGCCTGAACCTCGACCTTGAGCACTTCACCCGCTTCTGCCGCCGCATGGGACAGGTAGGCGCCGGCGCCATCGTCCAGGGTGAAGACCCGCACTCTCGGATGCGGGGAGAATTCGACGAGCCAGTACTGAGGTATGCCGAGTGCCGCGTACTCCTTCAACTTGCGCACCCGATCGGTACGCTCGCTGCCACTGCCGGGAGAGACGACCTCGACGACCACCAGCAGTTCGCCGCCGGGGATGACGGCCGGGTCGCGATCCACGATCGATCGCCGCGCCACGCTTCTCGGCACCATGAACACATCGGGTTTCCGGATCCCCGCCGGCGTGCTGATCTCCCACTCACCACCCCCGGCGACGAACACCGTGGCACCCGCATCCACCGCGGCCGCATTGAAAATCTCCTGCAACCGCATGGCCGCCCAATTGTGGGGCGCACTCGGCGACAACTCGACGAGCCACCCATCCTCGAGTTCCAGGCCGCGGCCCTCGTCCTCTCGGGCGTGCAGGTCGTCCATCGTGTACGGGCCAAAACCGCCATGGTCGTGTGCGACGCTCACGGTCCTGCTCCCATCCGTCGTGTGACTGACCAGCGCAGGGACTACGTTACCCCGCCCGATTTCCATGGCCGAGGGTAGTGGATCCTTTACTCTCAGGTGGTGTTGTTGAGGGCGGCGGTGGTGGCGAACATCGTGTTCACCTCGTTGACGAGGGACGGTTTCGGCTGCCAGAGGCCGGGGTGGCCGATGGCCACGATGGGGCGGGGCAGCGCGCGGACGGCGCCGAGGTGCCAGTGGTGGGAGCCCGGGTCGGCCCAGGGGCCGCAGTCGCAGGAGCCGCCGGGGACGGTGGCGGAGCAGACGTCCTCCAGGTCGGCGACGGCGATGACGGCGCCGATGGTGGCGAGCGGGTCGCGCGGGTCCCAGCCGGCGGCCTGGACGAGCGGGGAGTCGCACGCCTTCAGGTCGACGCGCATGGATGCGTGGATCAGCAGCGGGCCGCGGTAGGCGGTGGGCAGCCCCTGGTTCGAGACGGTCTTGCCGCCGCGAGCGATCGCGAACGCCCAGGGCTGTTGAACACTCATCGCCTGCACGCGGTCACCTCCATGGCTCGCCCCTGACCCGTCGCCGCGGGCTCGCCGCGGCCCTGCCGGGCCGCCGGTGCGCCGCGCGACGATGCCCGAGAGGCTAGGCGCATATCGGCGGATGCGCCAACGGGCGGGGTGAGCGGGTCGTCGTCCGTCACGAGACCAGGCTCAGGCCGGTCGCTTCCCATGCGGATCTCCTCCGATCATCGTTGTGACGCGCGAGGACGCGTGCGGGTTGACGTGCGGTGCGGTTCAGCCCTTCAGCGCCCCCGCCATCAGGCCCCGCATGAAGAAGCGTCCGAGGAGCAGGTAGACCAGCAGCGTCGGCAGGGACGCCAGGAGCGCCGACGCCATCTGCACGTTGTACTGGACGGCGACCGCGCCCGACCCGGCGGTGTTGTTCAGCATCACCGTCACGGGCCAGCTGTCCGGGGCGCCGAGGAACACCGCGAACAAGAAGTCGTTCCACATCGAGGTGAACTGCCAGATGAGCGTCACCGCGAACGCCGGCCCCGAGACGGGCAGCACGACCGACCAGTACGTGCGCAGCATCCCGGCGCCGTCGACGCGGGCCGCCTCGATCAGCTCGTCCGGGATCGTGACGTAGTAGTTCCGGAAGATCAGCGTGCAGATCGGGATGCCGTACACGACGTGCGCGAGGACGAGGCCGCGGATCGTCCCGGACAGCTCGATGTCCGTCAGCAGCCCGGCCAGCGGGATCATCACCGCCTGGTACGGGATGAACATGCCGAACAGGAACAGCGTGAACACGGCGTCCGCGCCGGGGAACCGCCACTTGGACAGGACGTAGCCGTTCAGGGAGCCCAGCACCGCCGAGATGATCGACCCGCTGACGGCGATCTTGACGCTGTTGGCCAGGCCGCCCTTCAGCTCCGTCCAGGCCGCGCTCCAGCCGGAGGTGCTCCACCGCTCGGGCAGGCTCCACGCGCTGCTCGGGTCGGCCTCGTCCAGCGGCTTGAAGCTCGTCACGACCAGCACGTACACCGGGATGAGGAACAGCACGACGAACGCCAGCAGGATCGCCAGCCGCACCGTCCGCCCCGTCCGCGACATCCCGCCCGGGGCCCGCATGACCGTCATCGCGCGCGCTCCGAGCGGACCGACCAGACCAGGTACGGGATCACCAGGACGGCCACCGCGACCAGCATGTACGTGGCGATGGTGGCGCCGTTGGCGGGGTCGTGCCGGTCGAAGATCTCGACGTAGGCGGCGACGGCCGGGACGTAGGTGATGATCTGCTTGCCCGCGATCGCCATGATCAGGTCGAACACCTTGAGCGAGATGTGCCCGAGGATGATCAGCGCGGAGAGGGTGACCGGGCGGAGCTGCGGGAACACGACGTACCGGTACACCTGCAGCTCGGACGCGCCGTCCACCCGCGCGGCCTCGCGCAGGTCCTCGGGGACGCTGCGGAACCCGGCCAGGTACAGTGCCATGACGTATCCGGACATCTGCCAGACGGCCGGGAGCGCCATCGCCGCCATGCCCCAGTCCGGGTTCTGCCACCAGTCGTTCGCGAGCGCCCCCAGGTGGAGCTTGTCGAACAGCTGGTTGAGGCCGACCGCCCGCTCCGGCGGCGCCGGGTTCATCAGCCAGCGCCACACGACGCCCGTCGCGATGAAGGACACCGCCATCGGGAACAGGTAGACGATGCGGAAGGACGCCTCGCCGCGGACGCCCTTGTCCATCAGGAACGCGAGGAACGCGCCGAGCAGCAGGGCGCCGGCGACGAACACGGCCGTGAAGACGAGCGCGTTCCGCACGGCGCCCGGCCAGCTCGGCTGGTCCCACAGGTCGACGAAGTTCCGGCCCCCGTCGAACCCGTACTCGGACACCTCGTCGTGCTTGCCGCTCAGCGCGACCCGCGTGTTCCAGAAGATGAGCCCGTAGACGAACAGCCCGATCGCGACGATGGACGGCGAGACCAGCAGCAGCCCCGGCAGCCATTTCCGGCCGCGGCGGAACCTCACCGGACGCGTCCCGTCCGCCGTCTTCACTGCCCGCTGTTCTTAGCCGCGTTCACCAGCCCCTGCTGGAGCTTGCCGACGTCCTTGTTCTGCAGGAAGAGGCCCACCGCGGTGTCGATGTCGGTGTGCCACTTGTTGTTGGCGGTGACGCCGTGCCAGAACGAGCCCGCGAGCTTGATGTCGGGACTGGTCCAGCGCTCCAGCGCGTACTGCAGGTAGCCCGTGTAGAGGCTCTTGTCGCCGTCCGTGCGGGCGGGGATGGAGCCCTTCTTCGGGTTGAAGAGGTCCTGGCCCTCCTTGCTGGACACCTCCTTCAGCCACGCGATCGCCCCGCCGCGGTGCGGTGCGTTCTTGGGCAGGGTGAAGCTGTCCGACAGCCACATGTAGGTGCCCTCGGTGCCCGGGGACGGCGCGTACTTGAAGTCGGTGTCGAGCTTCTTGCCGAGGCCGTTGGGGGCCTCGCCGACGAAGTAGCCGTACGCCCAGTCGCCCATGATGTTGAACGCGGCCTTGCCGTCCACGACGGCCTTCGCGGCGCCCTGCCAGTCGGTGGACGCGGCCTCCAGCGTCGTGTACCTCATGATCTGGCCGAACTCGTGCAGCGCCTTGGTGACGGGCGGGGTGTCCCAGTCGGCGCCCGGCTCCCACAGCGCGTTGTAGGCGTCGGTGCCGAGGCTGCCGAGCAGCACGTTCTCCAGCAGGTGGTCGGCGGTCCACTGCGCGCCGAGCGAGAGCGGGACCTTGTCGGTCTTGTCGTCGACGGCCTTCAGCGCGGTGATGAACTCGGCGATCGACTCGGGCGGGCCGTCGATCCCGGCGTCCTTCAGGATGCCCGGGTTGTACCACAGCACGTTCGACCGGTGGATGTTCACCGGGACCGAGTAGATGTGCCCCTTGTAGCTGATCTGGTCGAGGAGCTGCTTCGGGTAGACCGAGTTCAGGTCGTTCTCCGCGTAGAAGTCGTCCAGCGGCTCGATCTGCCCGGCCTTGATGTAGTCGAGCAGTTCGGCGCCCGCGTGGCCCTGGAACGAGTCCGGCGGCTTGTTGTTCTGCAGGCGGCTCGCGAGGACGGCCTTCGCCTGCGTGCCCGACCCGCCGGCGATGGCCGCGTTGGTGAACTTCGTGCCCGGGTTCTTCTTCGCGAAGTCGGCCTGCATCGCCTTGAGCCCGTCGGCCTCGCCTGGACCGGTCCACCAGGAGAAGACCTCGACCTCGGACTTGTCGTCGTTGCCGTCGTCCTCGTTCGCGCCGCAGCCCGCCAGGGCGAGGGCGCCGGTCATCGCAACGGCCGCGAACACCTTGAGGCGGTGCCTGGGAGCGCGTACTCGCATCGTCCGTCCCTTCGGTTGCCCCCCGGGAGAAGCAAGCGTCCGCTCGGAAAGGCGCACCGGTCAACACCGGGGACGGAAAAGTGATCAAGCGGTGATGCGTGTCATGGAAGGGACGAATCGCACCTCGGCGCCGCGCTCCGGCGGCGTCTCCGGCCGGGTCTCCGGCAAGGTCTCCGCTGGTCTACCAGCTGACCGCGGGAGGCAGGTCCCGCTCGCCCGCGTCGGGCCAGTCGAGCGGCGCGCCGAGGGGTGCGAGCTCGGCGAGCTGGAGCCGGTACCACGGCGACGCCTGGGGGCGGTCGACCAGCTCCAGGCAGCGTTCCCAGCTCCACCACTCCGCGCGCTCCACCTCCTCCGGGTTCGGCCGGACGGGCCCGTTCGCCGGGACGGTGGCGCGCAGGACGGGGCAGCGCTCGTTCTCGACCGTCCCGTCCTCGGCGACGGCCCGGTACTGGAACCCGGGCAGCACGGACGTGAACGACACGGACGCGAGCGACGCCTCGTCCATGCCGAGCTCGTCCCGCAGCCGCCGGAGGACGGCCGACCGCAGGTTCTCGCCGGGGCCGGGGTGGCCGCAGCAGCTGCCCGTCCACACTCCCGGGAACGTGCGCTTGCCCAGTGCGCGCTGAGTGATCAGGACACGCCCCTCCGTATCCACGACATAACACGAAAAAGCCAGGTGATACGGCGTGTCCCGGTGATGGCTCGCGCCCTTCGGCGCGGTCCCGACCGCCTCGTCGTCCGCGTTGAGCAGCACAATCTCTTCGACGCCCATACTCTGTTCCTACCCCATCCCTGCACCGGGGGCGGTTCCCCCGCACGGGGTCAGTCTTTTCACACCCGCGGGGCAGGCGGCCTGCGGCGCGCCGGGGGCGAACCGGGATTAAACTCGGAACGGCGCCCGAGCCAGGGGAGATCCGATCCCCGACGGAGGAGTTGAAACGAGTGAGCTTGCTGGAGTCGATCTCAGGTCCCGACGACCTCAAGCGACTGGACGCCGCTCAGCTACCTCGCCTCGCGGAGGAGATCCGCGAGTTCCTCGTCCAGGCGGTCTCCAAGACCGGCGGGCACCTCGGCCCGAACCTCGGCGCGGTCGAGCTGACGATCGCGCTGCACCGGGTCTTCGACTCGCCGCACGACAAGATCCTGTTCGACACGGGGCACCAGGCGTACGTCCACAAGATGCTGACCGGCCGGCACGACTTCGAGCTGCTGCGCAGGCGCGGCGGCCTGTCGGGCTATCCGAGCCGCGCCGAGTCCGAGCACGACGTCATCGAGAACTCGCACGCCAGCACCGCCCTGTCGTACGCCGACGGGTTCGCCAAGGCGTTCCAGCTCCGCGGCGAGACCGACCGCGCCGTGGTGGCCGTCGTCGGTGACGGCGCGCTGACCGGCGGGATGTGCTGGGAGGCGCTCAACAACATCGCGGGCGGCGCCGACCGGCCCGTGATCATCGTGGTCAACGACAACGGCCGCTCCTACTCCCCGACGATCGGCGGCCTGGCCTCCCACCTGGCCGACCTCCGCGTCACGCAGGGGTACGAGCACGCCCTCGACCTCATCAAGAAGACCGTCCCGCGGACCCCGGTGGTCGGGAACATCACCTACGAGGCCCTGCACGGCATCAAGAAGGGCCTCAAGGACGTCCTGCAGCCGCAGGCCATGTTCGAGGACCTCGGCATGAAGTACGTCGGCCCCATCAACGGGCACGACGAGGACGCCGTCGAGCGCGCGCTGCGCCGCGCCCGCGGCTTCGGCCAGCCGGTCATCGTGCACTGCATCACGACCAAGGGACGCGGCTATGCGCCGGCCGAGAACGACACCGAGGACTGCATGCACGGCGGCGGCGCGTTCGACCCCGCCACCGGCGCCTTCGTCCGCAAGAAGGGCGGCCCCGCCTGGACGAAGGTCTTCGGCGAGGAGATGGTCGCGATCGGGCGCGAGCGCCGCGACGTGGTCGCCATCACCGCCGCGATGCTGTACCCGACCGGGCTGGCCCCGTTCGCCGAGGCGTTCCCCGACCGCATCTTCGACGTGGGCATCGCCGAGCAGCACGCGGTCACGTCCGCGACCGGGCTCGCGATGGGCGGCCTGCACCCCGTCGTGGCGGTGTACGCGACGTTCCTCAACCGCGCGTTCGACCAGGTCCTGATGGACACGGCGCTGCACCGGCAGCCCGTCACCTTCGCGCTGGACCGCTCCGGCGTGACCGGCGACGACGGCGCCAGCCACAACGGCATGTGGGACATGTCGATCCTCCAGCTCGTCCCCGGGATGCGCATCGCCGTGCCGCGCGACGGCGCCCGGTTGCGCGAGCTGCTGCGCGAGTGCGTCGCCGTCTCCGACGGCCCGACCGCGATCCGCTACCCGAAGGGCCCGGCCGCCGACGACATCGAGGCGGTCGGCAAGGCGGGGGAGATGGACGTCCTGGCCCGCCACGACGGCTCCAACGGCACCCGCGTCCTGCTGGTCGCGGCGGGGTCGATGGCGTCGCCCGCGGTCGAGGCCGCCGAACTGGTCGCCGCGCAGGGCATCGGCGTCACGGTCGTCGACCCCCGGTGGGTGAAGCCGCTCGACCCGGCGCTGCTCGACCTCGCCCGGGAGCACGCCCTCGTCGCCGTCGCCGAGGACAACGGCCGCACCGGAGCCGTCGGCGACGCCGTCGCCCGCCTCCTGCGCGACGCCGAGGTCGACGTGCCGGTCCGGACGTTCGGCATCCCGCAGGAGTTCCTCGACCACGCCGCACGCGCCGAGATCCTCACCGACATCGGCCTCACGCCCCAGGCCCTCGCCCGGGACATCACGGCGTCTGCTACTGCATTGTCCTTGGCGTCAGGCGCAGAGCGCCTTCCTTCGGCGGACAACGCCACCGATCGCTAGCATCGCTCCGTCTCGCCTGGCGGCTCGCTGCGCGATCGGTTTCTCGCAGGCTCGAAACCGGCTTCGCACGCGATCGGACGCTTGAGGTCGTCGGGGGTCGGGACAGGGGCTGATGTGGTCGCGTCCGGTCAGACGCCCTCGGCCGACAGGAGCTGCCAGAAGTGGGTGATGGACGCGGCGGTCGTACCCAGGTCGCGGCCTGAGTACGTCCATCGCCCGCGCAGGCGCCAGGGACGCCCGTTGCCGTCCTGGACGTAGACCTGGAGCGGGAAGCACGCGTCGTGGGCGCGGATGACGCCCGCCGGGTCCACCGTTGGGGCGAGGCTGGGCTCGCCCTCACAGCGCACGCCCATGACGGACGTGCGCGGGTCCTGGCGCAGGAGTCCCTGCGTCAGGTCGTACACGAGTACGGACACGTAGTCGGGACCCAGCCACCTGAGGTCGGGGACGGTCTCGGGTGGAGGGAACCCGTACAGTTCTGGACCGCCGGCCACAGGCCGCACCGTAGCGTCCTGGACACACGTCCGTCACTACCCCGCGAGGGGGATCTTCGGGCCGGGCGGGTCAATCCCCGCCGCGGCACGCGGACGTCATCGCCTCCCAGCGGGCGAGCTTGACGCGCTCGCCGCGGTCGAGAGACTGCGCGAGGGCGATCTCGGCGGCGTCGAGCTTGAGCCAGTCGTCGTAGGTGACGACGGGCAGCCCCCGCGCCTCCAGCAGCTCCTCGATGTTGCGCTTCGGCCCGGTCTCGGCCCCGCCGAGGTCCTCCAGGAGGTTGCGGACGGTCTCGGCCGCGTCGGACTTGTTGGTGCCGACGACGCCGGACGGGCCGCGCTTGATCCAGCCGGCGACGTACTCGCGGGGGACGGGCGAGCCGTCCGGGCCGATGACGCGGCCGCCCTCGTTCGGCACGGTGTAGGAGCGCTCGTCGAACGGGACGCCGTCCAGCGGGACGCTCTGGTAGCCGACCGAGCGCAGCACCATGCCGACGGGGAGCGTCTCGAACTCGCCGGTTCCGGTGACGCGGCCCGTCTCGTCCAGCCGGGTCTTCTCCAGCCGGAGCCCCTCGACGCGGTCGGTGCCGAGGATCTCGGCCGGGGCGCGCCAGAACCGCACGTCGATGTGCCGGGGGCGCGCGGCGCCCGGGTCCTCCGTCCAGGACCTGAGGACCTTGACGTTGCCGCCGACCTTGCGGTCCTTCTCGGCCAGTTCGGCGCTGGCGGGGTCGAGTTCCATGTCCTCGGCGCTGACGTGGATGCTCGCGCTGGGCAGCTCGCCCAGCTCGCGGGCCTCCTTGGTGGTGAACTTCGCCTGCGCGGGGCCGCGCCGCCCGATCATGTGGACGCGCTTCACCCGGCTCTGCGACAGCGCCTCGATGACCTGCTCGGGGACGTCGGTCTCCCGCAGCTCCTCGGCCGTCTTGGCGAGGATCCGGACGACGTCCACGGCGACGTTCCCGACACCGATCACCGCGACCTCCTCGACCGACAGGTCGAAGACGTGGTCGGCGGCGTCGGGGTGCCCGCAGTACCAGTTGACGAAGTCGGTCGCGGCGATGCTGCCCGGAAGGTCCTCACCGGGGACGCGCATGTGCCGGTCGACCATCGCGCCGGTGGAGTAGATGACCGCGTCGTAGCACTCCAGCAGGTCGTCGCGGCTGATGTCGCGGCCGAGCTCGACGCAGCCGAAGAACCGCACGGCGGGGTTCTCCAGCACCTTCTGCAGGTACCGGGCGATCGACTTGATGGACTTGTGGTCGGGGGCGACGCCGTAGCGGACCAGCCCGTAGGGCGTCGGCAGCCGGTCGAACACGTCGACGCGGACGTCGCCGTCCGTCTGCTTGACGAGGGCCTCGGCGGCGTAGATGCCCGCCGGTCCCGAGCCGATCACCGCGACGCGAACTGGAGAACCCATGCGGGCCATTCTGCACACATGCCGCGCGGAATGACACAGGGACCCCCGTACGGGCCGCTCCGCTGGTCAGGACTTCATGGGCAGGTCCGCGCCGTCCCTGAGCCGGCTGTTCCGGTACCCGTACGCGGCGTAGATGACGATCCCGACCACCATCCAGACGACGAACCGCAGCCAGGTCTCCACCGGAAGGTTCAGCATCACGAACAGGCAGGCGAGGATGGACAGGGCGGGGACGAGCGGCACGAGCGGCGTGCGGAACGCGCGCGGCAGGTCCGGGCGGGTGCGGCGCAGGATCACCACGGCGGCCGAGACGACGACGAACGCGAACAGCGTGCCGATGTTGACGAGGGTGGCGAGCTCGGCCAGCGGGATGAACCCCGCGAGCACCGCGACGATCACGCCCATGATGACGGTCGAGCGGTAGGGCGTGCCGAACCGGGGGTGGACGACCGAGAGCCAGGCCGGCACCAGGCCGTCCCGGGCCAGTGCGAAGAAGATCCGGCTCATCCCGAGCAGCAGGATCATCACGACGGTGATGAGGCCGACGACGGCGCCGATGTCGATGATGGTGGCGAACACCGGGTGCCCGGCGGCCTTGAACGCGTCCGCGAGGGGCGCCTCGGTGCTCAGCTCCGAGTAGTGCTGCATGCCGACGACGACGGTCGAGACGGCCGCGTACAGGACGGCCGTGATGACGAGCGAGCCGATGAGGCCGATCGGCAGGTCCCGCTGCGGGCGCTTGGCCTCCTCGGCGGCGGTGGCGACGATGTCGAACCCGATGTAGGCGAAGAACACGATCGCGAGGGCGGAGAAGACGCCGAGCCAGCCGTAGGCGACCGGCGTGAAGCCGAACAGCACCTGTATCAGCGGCGCGTCCAGCCCGCCGACCTCGGGCGTCGACTTCGAGGGCGGGATGAACGGGTCGTAGTTGGCGCCCTTGACGAAGAACAGCCCCGCGACGATCACCAGCAGCACCACCGCCACCTTGATCGCCACGACCACGGCGTTGACCATCGAGGAGATCTTGATGCCGAGCACGAGCAGCGCGGTCACCGCCAGCACGAGCGCGATGGCCGGGACGTTGACCGTCCCGCCCTCGCCGGGCGGCGCGGCGATCACCTCCGGCACCGTGACGCCGATGCCGTCCAGCAGCGAGGCGAAGTACCCGGACCAGCCGACCGCGACGACCGCCGCGCCGAGCGCCATCTCCAGGATGAGGTCCCAGCCGATGATCCAGGCGGGGAACTCGCCGAGGGTGGCGTACGAGAACGTGTAGGCGGACCCGGCGACCGGGACGGTGGAGGCGAACTCGGCGTAGCACAGCGCCGCCAGCCCGCACACCACGGCGGCGAGGATGAACGACAGCGCGACCGCGGGGCCCGCGTTGTCGCGGGCGACCTGCCCGGTCAGCACGAAGATGCCGGTCCCGACGATCACGCCGACGCCGAACACCGTCAGGTCCAGCGGCCCCAGCGCGCGCCGGAGCCGGTGCGTGGGCTCCTCGGTGTCGCGGACCGACTGCTCGACCGACTTCGTGCGCAGCAGGTGCATCCTCCGGCCTCCCCAGATGATCGTCGCGGCAGTCACGCGTATGCCCATATGTGCGCGACTTATGGCCGACGAAACCTTGGTGTGCCCATGAACTGGGGAGATGCCGGGAAAAGGGCGTCCCGAGCGGTGTTCGGGACGCCCTTCCGGAGGGGCGGGCGAGGTCAGGCG
>NZ_SMKB01000154.1:0-17497 GCF_004348575.1 Actinomadura sp. 7K534 | reverse complement strand
CCCCCGCCGCCCGTGCCGCGCGCGGTGCCGCGCCGCGCCGCACCCGCCCGGCGGCCGCGACCGCCGCCATCGCACCCGCCAGCAGGACGCCCGCGACGAGGCCGTCCGTCCAGTAGTGGTTGGCCGTCACGACCACCACGAGCACCGTGACCGGCGCGTGCATCGCGACGATCCACCGCCACCGGCTCCGCGACGCCCGCACCACCGCGACCGCGACGAGGAGCGCCCACCCGACGTGCAGCGACGGCATCGCCGCGTACTGGTTGGCGATCCCGTCCGTCGCCGCCGGATACGCGGACGGGCCGACGGTCATCATCGTGTCCACGGCGCCGATGCCGGCCAGCCGCGGCGGCGCCAGCGGGAACAGCACGTGCACGACCAGCCCCGCGCCGGTCAGCACCACCAGCTCGTTCCTCACCCTGGTATAGGACGACCGGTGCCGCACATAAAGCCAGACCAATAGCAGTGTCGTTCCGGGAAAGTGCATGCCCACGTAATAGACGTTCGCCAGGAACGCGGTGTGCTCCCATCCCAGCGCCCACTGCTGCAATTCCACCTCGCTCGGCAGCCAGGCCGCCTGGAACTCCCACAGCCGCGCCGCGTTCGCCATCGCCTCGGCGGGGCCGTGGTCGAAAAGCGCCCGCCCCCACTTGTAGAACGCGAAGAGGACCGCGAGCAGCCCCATCTCGGTGGCCAGCGGCCGCAACCCGTACCGCACGCCCCGGTCGATGGAAACGCTCAACCCGCCGATCGCCATCGGTCGTCCTCCCCGATCACCCGTCGTTCCCGCCAATAACATCCTTCGGGTACGACACCTTCCGGGCACTGGCCCCAGCCACCCGATCGGCGGGGGGAAAGCCCCGAAAGGAGGGTGGAGCCAGCCCCACCCCCTCCCGTAGATTCCCAGTCATGATCACAGGCGACTGGCTCAACCCGCCCCCCGCCGCCGACCGCGACGGATCCGACCTCCTCGTCACCGCCGCCAAGGGCAGCGACTTCTGGCGGACGACCGCCTACGGCTACGACCGCGACAGCGGCCACGCGCTGCTGTCGCCGCTCGGCCCCGAGGCCGCCGTCGAAGTGTCCTTCGTCGCGGACTACGACCACCAGTTCGACCAGGCCGGCATCCTGCTCCGCGTGGACGAGGCCACCTGGATCAAGACGGGCGCCGAGTACTGCGACGGGGAACTCCAGCTCGGCGCCGTCGTCACCAACGGCGTCTCGGACTGGTCGTCCGCGCCCGTCCCCTGGGCGGGCCGCGAGGTGACCCTCCGGGCCAGCCGCAGCGGCGACGCCGTGACGATCCGGGCCCGCGCCGGCGACGATCCGTGGCACCTGATCCGGCTGGCGCCGTTCCCGGCGGGCGTCCCGGCGGCGGCCGGTCCGTACTGCTGCGCCCCCGAGCGCGACGGCCTCACCGTCCGCTTCACCCGGGTGTCGGTCGGCCCCCCGGACGAGGCACTGCACTCCTGACCCTGTACCTGAGCACTTACTTGGTAGTAATCTCGCCGCGGATTCGACTGGCGAGAGGGGCGGCGGATGCCGATCACACCGACGGTGGAGGAGCGCGCGGGATGCGGGTGGCCCGCCAAGGCGGCCGCGCGGGTGTCCCGGTGGGTCCTGCGCCCGCTCGTCGCCCGGCTGCCGTGGACGCCGTTCACGCTGCGCCTCGCCCCGCTGCTCGACCTCGGCGCGGCGCTCATGGTCCCCCCGCGCGGCACCCGCGTCACGAAGGTGAAGGGGCTCGGCTGCGCCGCCGAATGGGTCCGCGGCCGCGGCGTGCCCGCCGGGTCGGGCAAGGCCGTCCTCTACTTCCACGGCGGCGGGTTCGTCGCCTGCGGCCTGCGCACCCACCGCCGGATGCTCGCCCGGATCTCGCAGGCGGCGGGCATGCCGGTGCTGTCGGTCGCCTACCGCATGCAGCCCCGCGTCCCCATCGCCACGTCCATCGGCGACTGCGTGGACGCCTACCGGTGGCTCCTCGACAAGGGGTACGACGCGGACGACATCGTGGTCGGCGGCGACTCGGCGGGCGGCTACCTCGCCTTCATGGCACCGCTCTACGCGCTGCGCGACGGGCTGCCCCGCCCCGCCGGCATCGTCGCCCTGTCGCCCTTCACCGACCTGGACATCGACGTCAAGATCGCGCACGCCAACGCGGCGCTCGACCCGTTCATCCCGGCGCCGCGCATGTGGGACATGGTCCGGCTCTGCTTCCCGGACGGCGTGTACACCGACCCGTGGCTGAGCCCCGTGCACGCCGACCTCGGCGGCCTGCCGCCCACCCTCATCCAGGCCGGCTCGATCGAGGTGATCCGCGCCGACGCCGAACTGATGGCCGAGCGGCTCGGCGCCGCGGACGTGCCGTGCACGCTGCAGATCTGGGAAGGGCAGATGCACGTCTTCCAGATCTTCGCCGACGTCTCCCGGGAGGGCCTCGCCGCGATCAAGGAGATCGGCGCCTTCGCCCGCCGGGCGACCGGCGCCTCCGCCCGCCGGCAGGCCGCCTAGCCGGGCAGGCGCTTCCTGGTCGTCGCGTGCAGGGCCAGTGACAGCTCCACGGCCTGGTCCACGACGGCGTCGAGGTCTTGCCCCAGGCGTCCGTCCGCCCACTGCTGCGCCAGCTCGGTCATGGCGCCGGTGAACATGGTCGCGGCGACGACGACGGGCAGCTCCGGCCCGGGGCCCATCGCGATGAGACCGTCCAGCAGGCCGGTCTGCGCCGCCCTCCGCCGCACGGCCAGGACCTCGTTGCCGCGCGCCTCGGCGAACAGCACGCGCCCCCGCCGCGGGTCCTCACTGATGAACCGGAGGACGTTGCGGACGCCGGCCCGCGTCCGCGCCTCCGGATCGGGGCCCGCCTCGTCCAGGGCGCGGGCGAGGACGTCCCCGAGCGCGGCCGCCTGCTCGTCGTAGACGGCGGCGAGCAGCTCGTCGGTCCCGGTGAAGTTCTCGTAGAAGTACCGGGTGTGCAGCTCGGCCTCGCGGCACACCGCGCGCACCGTGAGCCCGGCCTCACCCTGCTCTCCGAACAGCGCGAACGCCGCCCGGACGAGCATCTCGCGCCGCTCGTCCTTCCGCCTGGCCACGGGGACCCCGGCCCACCGGGTGGACACGCTCGCCATGGGCTCACGATAGCAAGTCTGGACACGCGCGTAACCAATCACTTATTCTGGCTACAGTCGTAGCCAGAAAGTGGGAGACCCCGGATGAAGACCAACCCGATCGCCAAGCGGTTCGAGCAGTCCTTCGACGCCGAGATTCGCTCCAGGTTCTTCAAGGGCCTCGACTTCGCCGGCCCGGCGGGCGACCCCGGCTGGTTCGGGCCCGGCAGCGCGGTCTGGTACGTGCACTCGCACCTGCCCACCCTGATCCTGGGCCTGGTGAGCGCCGCCTACATCGAGGGCCTCGACCCGAGCATCAGCTGGATGGGCTACGACCACTCCCGCCTCGCCGAGCGCGTCGACGGCGTCCCGACCGGCAACTTCGACCCCGAAGGCGGCGCGGTGCGCCTCGCGCACTCCATCTCGTTCTTCATCGGCACCGCCTACGGCTCCACCGCGAGCGCGGAGAAGCTGGCGCGCACCGTCCGCGCCATGCACCACACGGTCAAGGGCACCCGCCCCGACGGCCTCGCCTACGACGCCGACGACCCCGAATGGCTGCGCTGGAACTACGCCACCGTCGTGTGGGGCCTTGCCACCGCCCACGAGCGCTACCACCGCCGCCCGCTGCACGACATCGACCGCTACTACCGCGAGTTCGTCCGCGTGGGCGAGGCCCTGGGCGGCACCGACCTGCCCACCACCAAGGCCGAGACCGCCGAATGCCTTGAGTCGTACCTGCCGCGCCTGGCCCTCACCCCCATCAAGGCGGCTCAGACCGGACCCAACCTGCGCGACAGCAAGGCCAAGGCATGGGAGCCCGGCAGCGAGTTCATGGACTGGGCGGCCCGCGACATGCTGCCGAAGTGGGCGCAGCGGCTGGCCCTCTACCAGCCGCCCAACCCGGTCAAGCTCCGCCTCCGCCGCACGTCCCTCTGGTTCGCCCTCAACGCCCTCCACGAGGCCACCGGTCCCCTCAAGGAGTACCACCAGGCCCAGAAGCGCGCCGCCGGCAAGAAGGCGAACCCGTTCATCTCCACCGCCCCCACGGCCCCGGACCCGATCCTCACCCGCGAGGAGATCGAAGCCACGGCCTGACCGCATCCCCGGAGCCCGGCTAGTCTGCCGCCATGCATCGCAGCCGACTGGTCGGAATCCTGATCGACACCCCCGCCGACGAAGCCGCCAGGGCGGCGGACTTCTGGTCCGCCGCCCTGGGCGCCTCGACCTTCCCCGCTCCGGGCGAGGAGCAGTTCACGGTCCTGAACCGCGCCGTCCCGGATCTGTTCACCGTCGTCCAGTCGGTCGACGGCCCCCCGCGCTACCACGTCGACATCGAGACCGACGACCTGGAGGCGGAGGTCGCCCGCCTGACGGCCCTGGGCGCGGAACCGGTGTCCAGGTGGAAGGACGCCCACACCCTCCGCGCCCCAGGCGGCCACCTGTTCTGCGTGGTCCCGATCCACAGCGACCCCGAAACCTTCGCCGCCAACGCCCGAACCTGGCCCTGACCCCGCATCAACGGAGCCTCGCGCCTCTACGATGCCTGAGCGCGGTGCATCAGCATTCGCCGCGCCAGACCACCTTGGTCACGACCGTGCCCGGCAGGAAGTCGCGCTTGTACGCGCCGGGGCCGGGGTTGTAGTGCAGGCAGGTCGTGTTGCTGTAGTCCCCGAAGGACCAGTAGACCTGGATGTGGTCGGCGTTCGGATAGGGGACGCCGTTGTTGAAGATCGAGCCGGCCCTGACGCTGCCGGTCCAGTTGCCCGCCCTCTTCAGCACGAGCCCGCCGGTCTGATCGTACGAGGAGTACAGGCAGAAGTAGCCCTTCTCGCACCCGGGCGGATTCGGCTCGGCCGCGGCGGCGGGTGCGGTGACCAGCAGCCCCGCACCGATGAGCGCCGATGCGGCCGTGGTCACGATGGCACGCCTTGACATGGTCTTCCCCTTCGAGCTGCACTTCCCGATTGGCATGGCACGGCGGTGCGGACCGGTCGGCCGGCCGAGGGGTTCCGCCGCCCCGCCGGGTCTTCATCAGTAAGGCACCCGCCGACTTCAGACCTGCTTCAGACCGGCTTCATCGCTGATCAGCGTTCGTGCCGGCGACGACGTGGTTCCGGGCCGTTCGGCGCGCGGCGGCCCGGGCTCCCAAGGTTCCACGGCGTTTCTCCCGGGTGGTCAGGTGTGCCAGTGGCCCACCAGGTCCGCGTAGAGGGCACTGCGGGCCTGGAGGGTCTCGTGGGTGCCGAGGAGGGGAGTGGGGCCGTCCAGGAGGAGGACCTTTCCGGCGCGTTCGGCGGACGTCATGCGGTGCGCGATGACGATGAGGGTTCTGCCGCGGGCGGCCAGAGCCCGTTCGGCGCGGGCCTCGGCGGCGGGGTGCAGGTGGCTGGTCGCCTCGTCCAGGACGATGACCGGGGCGGGGGACAGGTGCGCGCGGGCCAGGGTGATGAGCTGGCGTTCCCCGTGGGAGAGGTCGCCGCCGCCCGGCGGGATGCCGGCGTCGTATCCGCCGAGGCGCTCGACGGTCTCGGTGAGCCCGACGGCGCGCACGGTCTCGTCGAGCTGCGCGGTGGTGGCCCGCGGGCACAGGTACGCGAGGTTCTCGCGCAGCGTCGCGGCGAAGACGTAGCTCTCCTGCGGGATGAGCGCGACCGCCGACCGCAGCCGTTCCCGGCCGAGTCGGGGCAGGGGGACCCCGCCGAGCGTCACGCTGCCCCGCTGCGGCGGGAGGAGGCCGGTGAGGAGGTTGGCGAGCGTCGACTTCCCGGCGCCGCTGGGGCCGACCACCGCCAGGTGCGTGCCCTCCGGGACGCGCAGGGACAGGTCCCGCAGGACGGGCTCGGCGTGCGGGGAGTAGGCGAAGGTGACGCCGTCGGCCTCGATGTCGAAGGACGCGCCGGCGGGCGGCGCGGCCGGTATGGGCTCGGCGGGCGCGGCGGGGCCGGCGCAGGTCTCGGCGAGCCGGCCGAGAATCACGGCGAGGCTGAGCAGGAGCGTGCCGCCCGCGTCGACGAGGACGGTGATGCCCGGCTGGAGCCCGGCGACCAGGTAGCCGGCCGCCCCCGCGATCTGCCCCGGCGTGAGCCCGTGCTGCTCGGTCAGGTAGGGGGACAGCAGCAGCAGGGCGATCAGCGGCACGTGCACGCCCAGGGCGAGCACCGGCAGGCGGACCAGGCGGGTGCGGGCGTACGCGCGCAGCGCCGCGGCCTGGGCGTCGATCACCTCGCCGACGGCGCGGGCCGCGCGGTCCTCCGCCGCGCAGGCGACGACGTCCCGGACGCCGCCGACGACCGCGGCGGCGCTCTCGCCGATCCGCTCCGCCTCCCGGACGACGGCCCGGTAGCGGCGGATCTGCAGGCCGACGAACGCAGCGAACACCGCGAGGGCGAGCGCCACCGACAGGCAGATGACCAGCGCCAGCGGCGGGGAGAGCAGGGCCAGGCCGAGCAGCGCGGCGACACCGGCCGACAGCAGCTGGCGGACGTTGCGCAGCGCGGTGCCGAGCAGGACCCGGACGGCCTCGGCCTGCTCGGTCACCTGGGACACGCCCGCGCCCCCGGCGCCCGGCGCCCGGTCGGCCATCCGGTCCAGGGAGGCTGTGACGACCTCCTTCACGAGGGAGTCGCGCAGCGGCTCCACGGTGGCGGCGAGCCACGGGTAGATCCGGCCGGTCCCGACCGCTCCGGCGACGTACAGGACGGCGAGGGCGCCGAGCCAGCCGAGACCGATGAGCGGCCGCCCGGCGAGGAACCCCTGGTCGACGGCCCGCGCGAGGAGGAGACCGGACGCGAACGCCGGGAGCGATTCGAGCGCGGACCAGGCGGCGAGGCGCCGCATGGCCGGCCCGCGCCCGCGAAGGTGGCGGTGCAGCAGCCGGGCGGCGGGCGGGGCGGTCATGCGTCCGCCGCCGCTCCGGCGGCGGACGCGGAGAACACCGCCCGGTAGGCGGGGTCGGGCCACAGCTCCGCGTGGGCGGCGAGGGCCCGCACCCGGCCGGCGTCCAGCCAGGCGACGAGGTCGGCGCGGGCGGCCGTGGCGGGGCGGCGGGCGACCACCAGGCTGGTGCGGCCGGCCAGGATCCGCTGGAGCGCCCGGGTCACCTTCAGCTCCGTGGCGGTGTCGAGGCTGCTGGTGGCGTCGTCCAGGACGACGATCCGGGCCCGGGTGAGCGCGGCGCGGGCCAGGCCGAGGCGCTGGAGTTCGCCGCCGGAGAGCGGCGCGTCGGTGAGCGGGGTGTCGTATCCGTCCGGCAGCGCCCGGATGAAGCGGTCGGCGGCGGCGGTCCGGGCGGCGTCGCGCACCTCGTCGCGGGTCGACTCGGGACGCGCGTAGGCGATGGTGTCGTGCACGGTGGCGCCGAGAAGCGCGGGACGTTCGAAGGCGTAGGCGACGGCGCGCCGCACTTGCGCCAGGGGGACCGCGGTAACGGGGACGCCGTCGAGTTCGACGACCCCCTCGTCGGGATCGAGGAGCCGCCCGACCGTCGACACCAGCACGCTCTTCCCCGTCCCCGAGGTGCCGACGACCGCGACGGTCGCGCCGGGCGGCACGTCGAGGTCGAGCCCGTCCAGGACGGCGCGCCCGCCGACCCGCACGGTGACGCCCTTCAGCCGGAGCCTGCCGGGGCCGTCCGGCAGCGGCACCGGCCGGGCGGGCGGCCGCACCGCCGGGGCGGCCGCCAGGACCTCGTCGACCCGCCCGGCCCCGACCTGGCAGTTGAGCAGCGCGACGAAGGTGTCGAAGAGCGACGCCGAGGCGGTGGCCATGGCGGCGTAGGCGACGCTCGCCACGAGCTGGCCGGTGGTGATGTCGCCGGTGGCCAGCCGGATCCCGGCGGTGCCGACCACCAGCACCTGGGTGAGGGGGGCCAGCAGGGCGAGACGCCGGCTCACCCGGCCCTGCGCCTCCCAGGTCTCGTGGCCGGCCCGGCGAAGGTCGGGCAGGGGCTCGAGAATGCGCCGGACCTCGGCCGCGGCCGTGCCGCTCGCCCGGATCGTGCGGATCCCCTGCCGGGCGTCGAGCAGGCGGGTCGCGATCGCCGCCTGGCAGCGCTGGTAGCGCGCGAACGGCTCGGTCGCCTGGACGACGAAGACGCGCAGCGCCACGATCATCGGCGGGATCCCGGCCGCGAACGCGACGGCGAGCCACCAGTCGATCAGGGCGAGCGCGGTCAGCGCGCCCGCCGTGGTCACCAGCGCGGCCGCGGCCGTCAGCAGCAGGACGGGGAAGGCCGCGGGGCCCGAGGCGCTCTCGGTGAGCCGGGACAGCACGTCCCCGGTGGGGAAGCGGCGCTGCCCCTGCGTCCCCAGCGCCAGCACCCGGCCGAGCAGCCGGTGCCGCAGCCATGCGGTGATGTCGCTGCCGCAGTAGGCGCCGAGCACGTCCTCCCCGGCGTCGGCGAGGGCCGCCAGGGCGAGGACGAGCGCCAGCCGCGCCGTGGCCGTGCCGAGGCCCTCCTGGGTGCGGGCGGCGTCGACGGCCCCGGCGAGCATGACCGGCGTGGCGAGGGTCGCGGCGACGCGGACGGCCGTGAGCACCGCCAGCGCGCACATCCGCAGCCGGAACCGGCGCATGGCCTCGCGCAGCCGCCGCCTTCCCGCGGCGCGCAGCGCGGCGGACGCCGCCGGCCCGCCGGGCCGGGGGCCGGGCCCGTCCGCGGGTTCCTCCGCGGGCGCGCCTCCGGTTCCGTCGAGCCCGCCGGCCGCGCCGGGTTCCGCCGGTGTCCGGACCACCCTCGTCGGCTCCGTCCGTCGTCGCGGTGCGTCATCTACACTCGTCGATGGGTCCGGTCACGGACCGGCTCATGGCCGGCCCGTGACCGGGGTTCTGCGGGCCGGGGTCATTCAGGGGTCCCGGATTCCGCATGGGATGTGCGGTGTCAGATGCACGAGATGCCGACGCACACCGTGTTCAGCAGCGTGAGCAGGCCGACGCACGCGCACGTCCCGCCGAGCGCGATCCCCTCGATCTCGATGGGGTCGGTCTCGGGCAGCTCCTGCAGAGCGGCCACGACGTCACCGTCGAACGTGTTCATGTGTTTTTCACCTCCTTTCCTGGTCCGATACGTAGGCCCGTTCCGCCGTGAGGCAGAAGCGGACCACCGCTTCACGCAGGACCGGGGGCCATGCCTGGACGACGCCGTTGTGGTCGCCGTCGGCCTCCAGGTAGTCGAAGTCGACTCCTTCGGTCCTGCCGAGTTCGAGTAGGCGGGCGCGCAGTGCCCTGGACTGCGCCACCGGGATGACCTCGTCCCGGGTGCCGTGGACGAGCAGCAGCGGCGCGGTGAGGTCCGCGCAGGCGCGCAGGACGTCCCGTCCGGTCTCCGGCCCGCCGGGCGCGTCGCACCGGCTCAGCCGCGACACGCGGTCCCGGACGGTGCCGGGCGCGCTGCCGTGCAGGCTCGCGGCGGAGGTGAACGGCGCCAGCGCGACGCACCCCGACCACAGGTCCGGGGCGTGGCACGCCGCCAGCAGCGCCAGGAAGGCGCCGTAGCTGCCGCCGAGCACGACCGGGCGCGGCAGGCCGGCGGCGTCGCGGTCGCGTGCGATCTCCCGGGCCAGGTGGACGACGTCGTCGAGGTCGGGGCCGCCCCAGTCGCCGATGACGGGCCGCAGGTGCCGCTCGCCGTAGCCGGTGCTGCCCCGGTGGTTCGGCGCGGCCACGGCGACGCCGGCCGCGGCGAGGTGCTGGAAGAGGGGCTCGAACTCCAGCCGCCAGGCCGCCAGGGGGCCGCCGTGCAGGGCGAGCACCAGGCGGGGCGCCCGCCGCCAGCCGGGACCGCCGTAGACGATCGTCTCGACCGGCCCCGCCGGGCCGGGCAGCTCGACCGCTTCCGCGCCCGCCCAGTTCCCGCCTGCCCCGAGGTCGTCGGGGGCCAGCCACCAGCCGGCGGCGGGCGGATGCGGGACGGTGGCCAGGGTGGGCGGCCGGTCCGGGGCGGCGAAGCGCAGGTGGATCCGGCCGTCCCGCGCCCAGCAGGCGGGCGGCCACAGCATTCCCGGCGGTCCGGGGACCGCGGTGACGCGCTCCCATCCGGGCGCGTAGACCGCGAGGCCTTCCACGGCGCCCCGCGTCTCCCGGACGAGCAGGTTCTCCCCGGCGGCGTCGAAGGCCAGCGGTGCCCGCGGACGCTCGGACCGGTTGAGGGCGTCGGGGAACCGCACCGGCCCGCCGCCGGGGAACCGCAGCCCGGTCTGCGCGGTGCCGGGCGGCTGGGCGCCCGGCGACGTCGTGGTGACGGCCAGGACGCCGGAGCGGGGGCTGTAGGCGGCGATCCGGTCGGTGGTGGTGTCGGAGACCGACCAGAGGCGGCGCCACGTGCCGTCGCGCAGGTCGACGCGGATGCCGGCGGTGCGGTGCTGGGCGGAGGCGTGGTCGAGGGCGAGGGTGCGTCCGCCGTCCAGCCAGACGCCGCCGGACAGCACGCCGGGGATCCGGACGATCGGTTCGAGGGCCGGGGAGGCCCAGCGCAGCCACCAGATCCGGGAGTGCCGCTCGTCCTCCGCGGTGACGAGCACCACGGTGCCCTCGGGCGCCGGGGCGGCCAGCAGGAAGCCGGCCACCATGACCGGGACCGGCCACGAGCGGGTGATCCGCAGGCCCGGGCCGGACGGCTCCGCGGCGAGCACGGTCCCGTGCCCGGCCGTCTCACCGTCGCCGCCGGTCGCGGGGCGCAGGATCAGGACGCGGCCGTCGTCCAGCGGCAGCACGCCGCACCGCCGGTCGAGGCCGCCGACGCCGCCCGCCTCCTCGCCGGTGAGCGTGCTCAGGGACGGGTCGGGCCGCGTGAGGTCCCATCTCTCCAGCGTCACCGCGTCCTCGACGGCGCGCAGGCAGGCGGCCCAGCCGCCCTCCTCGGCGAAGGCGAACCCGAACCGGCTCGGCACCGGCGGCACGCCCCGCGCGACGGGTTCGCGGACGGGGGCGCTCATGACACCCGCTCCGCGCCGGCGCCCGTGACCGCCGCGCTTCCGGCCAGGCCGTCCGGGACGTCCGCCGTCCACAGCCGCGGCGTGCCGTGCGACGTCCGCTGCAGGAAGGCCAGGATCCCGCTCATCCCGTCGCCCCACGTCACCGAGACCTGCCCGAACTCGTCGGGGAACACCGAGTGCCCGTCGCGGTCGGCCCGGTTGGCGACGATGGTCCGGGCGAACCGCCAGGCGGCGTCCCGGTACCGCCCGTCGCCGGTGAACGCGGCCATGTCGAGCAGGAAGTCCCCGTTGCCGGCGAGCCCGTGGCACTGCCCGAGGGGCGCGCGCCAGCGGTGGTCCAGCACCGCCTGCGCGGCCTGCTCGGCGCCCCGGGTGAAGCGCGCGTCGCCGGTGGCGTCGCCCAGCCGCACGAGGAAGCCCCCGATCCCGGCGGCGCCGTGGCACCAGTACGGCGCCGTCGGCGCGTCGCCGGGACCGGCCCCCCACATCGCGGACCGTCCCGTGACGGTCGCCTCCTCCAGCAGGTCCCCCCCGACGGCGGCGGCCAGCGCGAGGTGGTCGGCGCGGCCGGTCGCCCGCGCGCACGCGGTCAGGAAGTAGCCGACGCCGGCGACGCCGTGCGCGAACCCGTAGTACCGCCGCCCGGCGAGCTTCGATTCGTGCTGGGCCGGGGTGCTCCAGGAGAGCCGGCCGGACCGGTCCTCCACCGAGGCGGCCAGCGCGTCGGCGGCGGCCGCCGCCCGCTCGGCGTAGCGGGCGTGCCCGGTGAGGGTCCACAGGTGCAGGGCGGTGAGCCCGATGCCGGCCGTCCCGTGGGTGATGTCGGGGGCGTCGACCGCGGCCGGGAGCCGGTCGGCCAGCGCGAGGGCGCCGTCGACGAGCTCGCCGTCGTCCGTCGCGAGGCCCGCGTCCAGCACCGCCCAGGCCGCGCCCGCCGTGCCGAAGTAGAGCCCGGCGGGGCGGGCCGTCCCGTCGTCCAGCCGGGTGAGGATCCACCGGCCCGCGCGGGCGATGGCCTCCGGGAGACGGCGGTCGCCGGTGAGGTCGTAGCAGCGGGTCAGCGCGCCCAGCGGGCCCGCGGCGCCGTGCTGCAGGCTGCAGGGGTCGGGCGCCCCGTGGACGCAGGACGCGGGCCACAGCGAGCCCTCGGCCTCGGGGTCCATGGCGGCGAGGAGGTGCTCTGTGATGCCGGCGACGACCTCCCGGTTCTGCTGGCGCAGCCACCCGGAGCGGAGCCGCGGGCCGGCGGCCGGGTCCGGCCGCGGGGCGTCCGCGTCGCCGGACGACGCCGCCGCGAGTTCCGCACGCGCCCGGTCGGGGCTCCAGCGGCTCCGGGGGTCGTCGGCCATCAGCCCGAGCAGCAGCGGGATCAGCGGGGCGGGCAGGTCGAGGCCCTGGGTGCGCGCGGTCAGCAGCTCCGTGAGCCGTTCGGCCGGCGGCCGCGCCACGGGCCGCTCGTCCAGGAGGTAGGGCGGGCCGCCGGTGAGCACGTGGCAGAGCGTCGCGCCGAGCGCGAACCGGTCCGCCGCGGGGTCGGGGGCCGCGCCGTCCATCTGCTCGGGCGCCGCATAGCCCGGGGTGCCGGCGCGCAGCGGGACCGCGTCCGGGGAGCCCGGGGCCACGGCCAGCTCCAGGTCGATCAGGATGGGCGCGCCGTCCGGGCGGACCATGATGTTGTTCGGGGTGAAGTCGCGCACGATGAGCCCGGCGCCGTGCGCCCGGATCATCAGGTCGGTGAGCCGGACGGCCATCTCCAGCGCGGGGGCCAGGTGCGGGCCCCAGCCGCGGTCGCCGAGCAGATCCGCCGTCCATTTCCCGAGGGTGGTGCCCGGGATCAGCTCCTCCGCCAGGAACAGGTGGCCGCTCTGGGTGAACAGCCGGACCGGGCGCGGCGCCAGCCCCAGGTGCTCGACCGCCTCGAGCGCGCGGGCCTCGGCGCGGAGGAGGTCGCGGGCGTCGTTCCCCTCCTCGTCGGCGGCCACGTGCGGGCGGGCCTCCTTGAGGACGACCGGGTCGCCCGTCTCGGTGTCGAGGGCACGGTAGACACCGCCTTTGTTGGTGTGGCGGATTGCCTCCCGGACGGTGAAACGCGTCCCGATCAGAAGCTCGTTCTGATTGGCGTCGGCGCCGTTTCCGTTCGCGTCGCCGGTTCCCTTCCCGCTGTGGCCGGAGTCGGCCGCCCGATGATCCGGAAAGGGGCAGCTGACCCAGGAGGGAGGCGTGTATCTTCCGATGCGCTGGTCTTCGACCGGGTTGCCGTCCGGGTCGAGAATCATCCATGTGTAGAAGCCGTCGTTGGTTATCCGCCGCTCTTCGGTGAAGGCGCCGTAACGGTAATGTACGAGGCTGCCCGGTGCGTAGGGGCGGTCGGACAGAATGCGCGGGCCGGGCAGGCCGGCCGTCGCCCGGTGCAGTTCCAGCGCCAGCCGGACGGCCTCCTCATCGCTCACCGGATAGACGGTGATGAACTTTCCGGAATGGCCGCGGGAGGTGTTGCGGGCGTTGAGCGCCGCCACCTGGTCGTGGGCGGCGGCGAACTTGAACGCGGAGCCGGCGGCGAGGAGCACCGCGAGCGAGCGGGCGAGCACCTCCTCGGCCGACGCCGGGGTGGCGGAGACGTGCAGCTTCCAGCCCTGAGCTGGGCATTCGGTTCCTTGGGGGAGCACGTGGCACCACATGGCGTCCCGGCGCACCGTCCAGCGCGCACCGTCCCGCCCGCCGTCCCGCCCGCCTTCCCGCGCCGCGGCGACCGCCCGGTCGAGAACGTCGGCCAGGCGGGTGTCGCCGCTCTCCGCGGCCGCGGCCGCGGCCCGGGAAAAGACGCTGAAATTGAAGTCAGCCATGGTGTTCCGCCGCTCCCTTTTCGTCCGCCGGCCGGGGATTTCGGGTCCCCGGCGCGATCTTTCCCGCTTTCGATCAATGGTGTTCGGCCGATCGATCGACTGCCTTCGGGCGAACGAGGACACGTTAGCCATGAATCCTCCGTGATTGCCAGAGTGAATTCCCGCCGAGACGTGCGCCGTGGCGGTAGAAAAGTGTTACCCGGAAGGACATCTCGGTGTGACGGGTGTGCCGTGAGTGACCGCCGAGTACGGGTGAGCGCCCCGCAATCTGGGGATTTGTCCGGCTCGTCCCGGTGGTGAGTCGGCGGCGACTTTGCCAATTCGGTGTCGAATCGGTTTCTAAGGCAGTCATGGCCGAAGACCGCCATGTCGACCCCTGGCAGGCCGCCGCCCGGCTGTGCTAGGGGAATGCCGTTCTCACGGTGTCCGGCGGAATCCGGCACGCCATTCGTTACCCGGCGGCCCGCCCCCGCTTCGCGCTCCAGGGAAGGCGGGCCGGCGTCAGCGGGGCGGCGAGTCGACGGCCTCCGGGGCGAGGATGCGGTCGAGGACCATCGCGGCGCAGCCGGTGAGGCCCGCGGCCTCGCCGAGGCGGCTGGGCTCGATGCGCAGGCTGCGGGTCGCGAGGGCGGTGGCGCGCTGGTAGACGACCTCGCGGAGACCGGCGATGAGCGGCTCGTCGGCGCCGACGAGGTCGCCGCCGAGGACGACGACGGCCGGGTTGAGCAGGTTGACGGCGGTGGCGACGACCTCGCCGATGCGGCGGCCGGCCTCGCGGAGGAGCGCGACGGTGCCGGGGTCGCCCGAGCGGGCCAGGGCGGCGAGGCCGGCCAGGTCGTGCGCCGGCGAGCGGGCCAGGAGGGCGGTGCCGCCCGCGACGGCCTCGACGCAGTTGACGTTGCCGCAGCGGCAGGGGGTCTCCGCCGAGGACGGGACGGGCACGTGCCCGATCTCGCCGGCGGCGCCCAGGGCTCCGCGCTGGATGCGGCCGCCCGCGATGAGGCCGGCGCCGATGCCGGTGGAGACCTTGACGAACAGGAGGTCGTCCACGCCGGGGTGGGCCTGGTGCTCGCCGAGGGCGGCGGCGTTGACCTCGTTGTCGAGATAGGCGGGGACGCCGAAGCGGCCGGAGATCGGGGGGCCGACCTCCACGGCGTCCCAGCGTCCCGCGGCGTGCTCCACGGCGTCGGGGACGCCGAGGCCGACGCCGCGGACGGTGGCGGCGTCGATCCCGGAGTCCGCCAGCAGCGACGTCCACTGGTCGAGGAGCCGGGGGAGCGTCTCGCCGGGGGTGGCCTCGGGCGGCGGGCCGTCGGCGCGGGTGATGACCGCGCCCGCCAGGTCGCAGACGGCGACCTGGCCGCGGGACTGGCCGAGGTTGGCGACGAGGACGGTGCCCCCGGCGGCGTTGAACTCCAGGCGGGCCGGGGGGCGGCCGCCGGTGGAGGGGCCGTCCGCGCGTTCGACGACGAGGCCGCGGGCGACCAGGTCGGCGACGCGGGAGGCCACGGCGGGGCGGGACAGCCCCGTGACGCGCCCCAGTCCGGCGCGGGTGGCGACACCGTCCTCGCGGATCAGGCGCAGGATGTCGCCGCTCGTGGACGGGCGGCCGGCGGGGCGCGACATCCGGTCAGTCAAGCATGTCGGTGTTCAGTACGTCCAGTTGATACAAGAGGGCGACTTATGTAAAAGAAACTTCGTAAGTGGGTTGTATCGCTTACCTATGTCTCGGTAGCTTGATCGCGAAGATCCCCCTCGTCCTGGAGCGTCTGATGGCCGTCCATCCCGTGCTGGCGGAAGTGACCCGGCGTGTCGCCGAGCGGAGCGCCGGAGCGCGAGGCGCGTACTTGGAGCGGATCCAGGACGCGCGGACCGAGGGCCCCGTGCGCGGCGGCATGGGCTGCGCGAACCTCGCCCACGGCTTCGCGGCCTGCGGCGTCCAGGACAAGCTGTGGCTGAGGGGCGGCGTCACGCCCAACATCGCGATCGTGTCGGCGTACAACGACATGCTGTCCGCGCACCAGCCCCTCCAGGACTACCCCGGCCTGCTCAAGGCCGCGATCCGGGCGGCCGGGGGGACGGCGCAGTTCGCCGGGGGAGTGCCCGCGATGTGCGACGGCATCACGCAGGGCCGCGCCGGCATGGAGCTGTCGCTGTTCAGCCGGGACGTGGTGGCGATGGCGACGGCGGTGGCGCTGTCCCACGACATGTTCGACGGCGCGCTGCTGCTCGGCGTCTGCGACAAGATCGTCCCGGGGCTGGTGATCGGGGCGCTGTCGTTCGGGCACCTGCCGGTGATCCTAGTGCCGGCCGGGCCGATGGCGTCCGGGCTGCCGAACGACGCGAAGGCGAAGGTCCGCAAGCGGTTCGCGGCAGGGGAGGCCGGGCGCGACGAACTGCTCGCCGCCGAGGCCGCGTCCTACCACTCGCCCGGCACGTGCACGTTCTACGGGACGGCCAACTCCAACCAGCTCCTGATGGAGGTCATGGGCCTGCACCTGCCGGGCGCGAGCTTCGTCCCGCCGGGCAGCAAGCTCAGGGACGCCCTCACCGAGGCGGCCGGCCGGCGCGTCCTGCGGCTGACCGATCTGGGCGACCACTACACGCCCATCGGCGAACTCCTGGACGAGCGCGCGTTCGTCAACGGCGTCGTGGCGCTGCTCGCCACCGGCGGCTCGACGAACCACACGCTCCACCTCGTCGCGATGGCCGCCGCGGCCGGCATCGAGCTGACCTGGGACGACTTCGACGAGCTGTCCAGGGTGACGCCGCTGCTGACCCGCCTCTACCCGAACGGGTCCGCCGACGTGAACCACTTCCACGCGGCCGGCGGCACCGCGTTCCTCATCGGCGAGCTGATCGACGCCGGGCTCCTGCACGCGGACGCGCGCACGGTCGGCGGCGACACCCTCGCCGACTACCGGCGCGTCCCGGAGTTCGCGGGCGGCGGGGCCGAGTGGCGGGCGGGGGTCACGGAGTCGGGCGACACGGACGTCCTGCGGCCGGTGGCGGAGCCGTTCGACGCGCAGGGCGGCCTGCACACCGTGCGCGGCAACCTCGGCCGGGCGGTGGTCAAGGTGTCCGCTGTCCGTCCCGAGCACCGGACGGTCGAGGCCCCCGCCCGCGTGTTCGACTCGCAGGAGGACCTCCAGGACGCGTTCGCCGCGGGGGAGCTCGACCGGGACGTGGTGGCGGTCGTCCGCAACCAGGGGCCGCGCGCCAACGGCATGCCGGAACTGCACCGGCTCACCCCGCCGCTGTCGGTCCTGCAGGACCGGGGGCACCGCGTCGCGCTGGTCACGGACGGCCGCATGTCGGGCGCCTCGGGGGCGGTGCCCGCCGCGATCCACGTGTCGCCGGAGGCGGCCGCGGGCGGGCCGCTCGCCCGCGTCCGCGACGGCGACGTCGTCCGGCTCGACGCGGACGCGGGCGTGCTGGAGGTCCTCGTCCCGGCCGGGGAGTTCGCCGCCCGCGAACCCGCGGCCGGAGACGCCGGACGCGCACGGGGCACCGGACGGGAGCTGTTCCAGGTGTTCCGGCACGCGGTCGGCCCGGCCGAGCGCGGCGCGGGGGTCTTCAAATGAGCGAAGCGAACCGGGGGGTGTGGGGGGTCGTC
>NZ_SMKB01000153.1:0-17558 GCF_004348575.1 Actinomadura sp. 7K534 | reverse complement strand
GCCCCCGCCCGTCGTCCGCGAAGAGCACTACTACGAGGACGAGTACCGCCGGGGCTACTGATCCACTTCCCAGCCCCTCGGCGTCGCCCCCTTAGCGGACAATGCGTGCGCCCGCCGCTGTCCCTGTTTGCGGTGCCCGTTGACGGTCGATCGCGGAACCTCCCGTCAACGGACACCGCAACCGGCGACGACCTCAGCCACCTCCGCAACCCCGCGACAACCTGAACAGTCGCGATCGCGTCCGAAGGCAGGTTTCGAGCGAAGCAAGAAACCTGATCGCGCAGCGAGCCCCTGGGCGAGCCGGAGCGATGCAGCGATCGCGCGCATTGCCCGTTGAAGGGAAGGCCCTCTAGGGCCTGACCGCCGAGGGCAATGCAGAACTACGCAGCCAGTCGGTGGCGGTCTCGGCGTCCATGGGGCGGCCGAAGTGCCAGCCCTGGGCGGCGTCGCAGCCCATCTCGCGGAGCATGCGGGCGGTGGCGGGGTCCTCGACGCCTTCGGCGACCGAGCGCAGGCCGAGGGTGCGGACCAGGTCGACGATGGAGCGGACGATGACGGCGTCGTCGGTGGACTCGGTGAGGCGCCCCACGAACGAGGCGTCGATCTTGATCTCCTCGACGGGCAGGCGCTTGAGGCGGACGAGCGAGGAGTACCCGGTGCCGAAGTCGTCGAGGCTGAGCGGGATGCCGAGGTCGGCGAGGGCGCTGACGGTGTCGGAGGCGTAGGCGGGCTCGTTCATCAGGATCCGCTCGGTGATCTCCAGCTGGAGGGCCGCGGCGGGGAGGCCGCGGGCGAGCAGGCCCTCCTCGATGGTCTCGGTGAGGCCGGTGTCGAGGAGGTCGCGTCCGGAGGCGTTGACGGCGACCTGGACGGTGAGGTCCTCGCGCCACCACGCGGCGGCCTGGGTGAGCGCGGCCTGCACGACGTGGTGGGTGATCGAGCGCATCAGGTAGGTCTGCTCGGCGACGGACAGGAACGCCTCCGGTTCGAGGACGCCCTTGTCGGGGTGCCGCCAGCGCAGGAGGGCCTCCATGCCGACGAGCTGGCCGTCCCGGAGGGAGATCTTCGGCTGGTAGAACAGCTCCAGCTCGGAGCGGTCGATGGCGCGGCGCAGGTCGCCGAGCATGCTGAGCCGGGCCGGGGAGTTGCGGTCCTTGGCGGGCGAGTAGATCTCGACGCCCGTGCGGGCCTCCTTGGCGTTGTACATGGCGACGTCGGCGCGCTGCAGGAGCAGCTCGAAGTCGGGTGCGTGGTCGGGGAACAGCGCGATGCCGACGCTGCCCTCCAGTTCGAACGACATGCCGTCGAGCCGGACGGGCTCGCTGAGCGCGGCCCGGAGCCGGGCCGCGACCTCGCGGGCGGCGGCCTCGTCGCGGACGGACGGCAGCAGCACCGCGAACTCGTCGCCGCCGAGCCTTGCGACGAGGTCGCCGGGCCGGACGCTGTGGGTGAGGCGGTGCGCGACGAGTTGGAGGAGGCGGTCGCCGGTGGGGTGCCCGAGGGTGTCGTTGACCTCCTTGAAGCGGTCGAGGTCGAGCAGGAACAGGCCGGCGCGGTCGTGCTGCGGCTCGCTCCTGCGGCGGCGCGGCCTGCCGACCGCGGAGCGCGGGGCGCGCTTCCCGCCGCCGCGCGCTTCGGCGAGGGCCTCCTCGGTCCGGACGATGAGGAGCTTGCGGTTCGGGAGGCCGGTGAGCCCGTCGTGCAGGGCCTGGTGCTCGCGCCGGACCGAGACGGAGGCGTTCAGGTACACGGCGATGAACGGCAGGACGATGAGGGGCACGAACAAGGCGGAGCGATCCATCGCCACGACCATCAGCGGGGCCAGCCCGAGCAGCGCGAGGTGCACGAGGACCTGGTAGCCGAGGTCGACGCGGAGCGCCTTGGCCAGCGAGATCCGCTCGTGCAGGGCGACGGCGGAGCCGACGAGCGTGTGGTTGCAGGCGAAGTAGACGGCGCCGGCGAGCGCTATCGCGGGCAGGTCGCCGCCGTCGGGCACCCACAGGGCCGTCGGGGTGGCGAGAGCGCCGAAGACCGCGAGGACGAGCTGGGCGGCGGCGAGGCTGAGGGTGTACTGGGCGGCGTTGAAGGCGATGCGGTGCGCGCTGCGGCCGCGCAGGATCCCGCAAGTGATCACGGCGATGACCTGGAGGGCGGCGGCGATCGGCAGGCCCGCGTACAGCAGCGCGGCGAACGAGAAGGTGGTGGAGGTGGTCGCGCCGTTGTTCTCCCTGGAGCCCGGGGTGATGATGGGGCGCAGCTCGCCGTAGACGATGAAGCAGCCGAGGATCCAGAAGACCGGCGCGCCGGCGAGGGCGTCCAGGTCGGCGCCGCTCAGCCCGGAGAACGCGGTGGCGCAGGCGGCCACGCCGAGCAGGATGACGACGACGAAGTAGATCCACAACGGGGAGCCGCGGCGCGGGGCCGTGTTCCGTGTGTTGTTCGGGTCCTTCATCACATCCTCGGGGGGTTCGGGGGCCGGCCCCCGGCTCCGGGCGTCCCCGGCCTCGGGGGACGCTTCCCGGGCGTTACGTCCGGAGATTTAGGTGTAGGTCGTGATGAGAGGGAGAGTACGGCCTTCGCTCAACTTCGCGAAACCGATTGCGTACGTTGCGTTATGCCCATGTCGCACCCACCCCTCACCGTTGGGTAGTTGAAGTGTACCCCTGAGTAACGCAAACCTGGTGGAAGTACCCCGAACACACCGCGTTACTCGCCGGCGCGCACCGTCACATTTCTGGCCGCATCCGGCCCCTCGGCGAGCAGGACGCGGAAGCCCTCCTCCGCCAGGACCGGAACGCCCAATTTGACGGCCTTGTCGTATTTAGACCCAGGACTGTCGCCCGCGACCAGGAAGCCCGTCTTCTTCGACACCGAGCCCGACACCTTGCCGCCGAGCCGCTGCACCGCCTCGGTCGCCGAGTCGCGGCTGTACCCCTCCAGGGATCCGGTGATCACCACCGTGACGCCCTCCAGCGGGCGCGGGCCCGCCGCCCCCTCGTCCTGCATCCGGACGCCCGCGGCCCGCCACTTCTCGACGATCTCGCGGTGCCAGTCGACCTCGAACCACGCCTTGATCGACGCGGCGATCGTCGGCCCGACCCCGTCGACCGCCGCCAGCTCCTCCTCCGAGGCGTCGGCGATCGCGTCCATCGAGCGCATCTCCCGCGCCAGGTCGCGCGCCGCCGAGGGTCCGACGTGCCGGATCGACAGCGCGACCAGCACCCGCCACAGCGGCTGCTTCTTCGCCTTCTCCAGCTCGTCGAAGAGGACCTCGACGGTCTTCTTCGGCTCGCCCTCCTTGTTGGCGAAGAACGACACCACCTTGGGCTCGCCGGTCTTCGGGTCGGTCTTGGACGTCCCCGTTCGCGGGTCGAGCACGAGGCTGCGGATCGGCAGGAGCTGCTCGACGGTCAGGTGGAACAGGTCGCCCTCGTTCTTGACCGGCGGCTCGGCCGGTTCCAGCGGCTGCGTGAGCGCGGTCGCCCCCACGTAGCCGAGCGCCTCGATGTCCAGCGCGTTGCGGCTGGCCACGAAGAACACCCGCTCGCGCAGCTGGCCGGGGCAGTACCGGGCGTTCGGGCACCGGATGTCGGCGGCGCCCTCCTTCTCGTAGGCCAGCTCGGTGCCGCACTCGGGGCAGTGCGTCGGCATCTCGAACTCGCGCTCGGACCCGTCCCGCAGCGCGGTCACCGGCGCGACGATCTCCGGGATCACGTCGCCGGCCTTGCGCAGCACGACGGTGTCGCCGACCAGCACGCCCTTGCGCTTCACCTCGCCCTCGTTGTGCAGCGTGGCGCGCTCGACGGTCGACCCGGCCACCTTGACCGGCTCCATCACGCCGTAGGGGGTGACGCGCCCGGTCCGGCCGACGCCGACCTTGATGTCGAGGAGCTTGGTGTTGACCTCCTCCGGCGGGTACTTCCACGCGATCGCCCACCGCGGCGCCCGGCTCGTGGAGCCCAGCCGCCGCTGCAATGAGAACTGGTCGACCTTGACGACCACTCCGTCGATCTCGTAGGGGGTGGCGTGCCGGTTCTCGCCGTACTCGGCGATGTACGCGCGGACGGCGTCCATCCCGTCGAGGACCCGGTACCGGTCGCTGACCGGCAGCCCCCAGCCGCGCATCAGCTCGTAGGCCCCGGACTGGCTGTCGGGCTGCGTCCCGCCGCGCCAGGCGCCGAACCCGTGCACGAGCATGCCGAGCGGCCGGTGCGCGGTGACGCGCGGGTCCTTCTGCCGGAGCGACCCCGCGGCCGCGTTGCGCGGGTTGGCGAACGGGTCCTTGCCGGCCTCCACCTGCGCGGCGTTGACCTGGTCGAACCCCTCGACCGGGAGGAAGACCTCGCCGCGGACCTCCAGGACGTCCGGCCAGCCCTCCCCCGCCAGCCGGTGCGGGATGTCGGCGATCGTGCGGACGTTGTTGGTGACGTCCTCGCCGGTGCGCCCGTCGCCGCGGGTCACCCCGCGCACGAGCCGCCCGTTCTCGTAGGTGAGCGCGATGGCCAGCCCGTCGATCTTCAGCTCGCACAGGTACCCGGCGACCTTGCCGGCCTCCTTGACGACGCGCTCGTCCCACGCCACCAGCTCGTCGGCGCTCATCGCGTTGTCGAGGCTCTGCATCCGCTCCAGGTGCTCGACGGTCGCGAAGTCGGTGACGATCGGCGCGCCCACCCGCTGCGTCGGCGAGTCGGGGGTGACCAGCTCCGGATGCCGCTCCTCCAGCTCCTGGAGCTCCCGCATCATCCGGTCGTACTCGGCGTCGGTGAGCGACGGCTGATCGAGGACGTAGTAGCGGTAGTTGGCCTCGTCGATCTCCTGGCTCAGCTCGAGATGCCGCTGCCGGGCCTCGGTGGGAACGCCGTCGCTCATGGTCATGACCCCTATTGTCGTCAACGCGTCCGACAATACGAGGCCCGCCACACCCGCCTAGGCGGCCGCTTCGAAGAGCATTCTCGCGACGTCGCGGCAGCGTGCGAGGGCCGCGCGGACGTAGCGCGGCGACGCGCCGGCCATCCCGCACGCGGGCGTGACCACGGCCTGCTCGGCCAGCCGCGCGGGCGGGAAGCCGAGCCGCCGCCACAGCTCCCGCACCGGTTCCGCGGTCGCCCGGAGGGACGGCAGAGCGGTGTCGGTGGCGGGGACCGCGCCGAGCAGGAGGCCCGTGCCGGCGTCGATCGTCTCGCCCACCGCGTCGTCGTCGCGCCGCGCCACGCGGGCCAGGTCGACCGAGATCGCCCGCGCGCCCGCCCCCCGCAGCAGGGCGAACGGGACGTTCCGCGCGCAGCAGTGCACGACCGGGTACGCGGCGCCGTCCGCGCAGACCGTGTCGATCACCGTCCGGAGCGTGTGCTCCGCGACCGGCTCCTCGATCGCCCGCAGCCGGGAGAAGCCGCTGGCGGTCGGGACCGTCCCGGCGAGGACCGCGGGCAGCGCCGGCTCGTCCAGCTGGAGCACGATCTCCGCGGCGGGCAGCCGGCGCCGGACGTCCGCGACGTGCGCGGCCACGCCCTCCGCGAGCGAGGCGGCGAGGTCGCGGACGGCGCCGGGGTCCTTGAGCGCCCGGTCGCCGTGCCGCAGCTCGATCGTGGCGGCCAGCGTCCACGGCCCGCAGACCTGGATCTTGAAGGGCCCGTCGTGCGCCGCGGCGAGCTCCTCCAGGACGTCCAGGTCCCGGGCGAGGTGGTCGCGGGAGCGGACCGTGTCGCGCCCCGGGCGGTCGGCGAACCGCCACCCGGACGGCTCCAGGTGCACCGGCATCTCGACCAGCAGCCCGGCCGTCCGGCCCGTCATGTCGGCGCCCGGGCCCCGCGCGGGCAGTTCCGGCAGGTGCGGCAGCTCCGGCAGCTCGCCGAGGACGATCCGCAGCGCCTCCGCCGGATCTTCACCGGGACACGACCCGATCCCGGTCGCGGTCCCGGTCTGCCACGGGTAGCTCGTCGTCACACGTGGAACCCTACCGGCGCGGCGATCACAGCAGTTCGGCGAGCCGGTCCAGGTAGCGGAGCGTGTCGTCCTCGGGCAGGGTCTTCAGGTTGAACAGGACCTCGTCCACACCGGCGCCCCGCAGCTCCTCGACCGTGCCGGGGTCGCGCGGCACGCCGAACAGCGTCACCGGGACGCGCCGGCCGGCCCGCTCCCGCAGCTCGGTGATCTGCGCCGCCAGCGCGTCGGTGTTGCGGCCGTAGATCGGCATCCAGCCGTCGCCGAACTCCACGACCCGGTCGAAGGTCGTCGGCCCGGAGCCGCCGATCATGACGGGCGGGTGCGGGTCCTGGACGGGCTTGGGGTAGGAGAACACCGGGTCGAAGTCGACGAACTCGCCGTGGAACTCGGCCTCGTCCTTCGTCCACAGTTCCTTGATCGCCAGCACGCGTTCGCGGAGCAGCCGCATCCGGGTCGCCGGCTCGGTGCCGTGGTTGCGCATCTCCTCGCGGTTCCAGCCGGCGCCGACCCCGAACACGGCCCGCCCGCCGGAGACCAGGTCGAGCGAGGCGACCTCCTTCGCGAGCAGGATCGGGTCGCGCTGGATCACCAGCGCGATGCCGGTGCCGACGCGCAGCCGCTCCGTCACGGTCGCGGCGGCGGTGAGCGCGACGAGCGGGTCGAGCGTCCGGTAGTAGTGGCGCGGCAGGTCGCCTCCGCCCGGCCAGGGCGTCTCCCGCTTCACGGGGATGTGCGTGTGCTCGGCCAGGTACAGCGACGCGAACCCGCGCTCCTCCAGGGCCCGCCCCAGTGCGGCGGGCGCGATCCCGTCATCGGTCACGAACGTCGAAACACCAAATTCCACGACAGCAAGCCTATTGCAGGCTCAACCATCGCCGACCCCCAGGCGCTGCGATCGCGTGCGAAGCCGGTTTCGAGCCTGCGAGAAACCGATCGCGCAGCGAGCCGCAAGGCGAGACGGAGCGATGCTAGCGATCGCCGCAGTGCCCGTTGAAGGAGGGCGCCCCAGCGCCCGACGCCGAGGGGGCTGCTAGGGAAACAGTCGCGGAGGCTAGGACGCGGTCGCCGTCGTACAGGACGGCGGCCTGGCCCGGCGCCACGCCGCGCGCCGGGGCGGCCAGCCGGACGCGCAGGCGGTCGCCGTCCGCCTCGGCCGTGCAGGCGTAGACCTCGCCGTGCGCGCGGAGCTGCACCTCGCAGTCGAACGGGCCGTCGCGGACGTCGCTCAGCCACACCGTACGCTCGCCGGCGATCTCGGTGACGTCCAGCGACTCGCGCGGCCCGACGGTCACGGTGTTCGTCACCGGGGAGATGTCCAGGACGTAGCGGGGCCGCCCGTCGGGTGCCGGGGTGCCGATGCGGAGGCCCTTGCGCTGGCCGATCGTGTAGGCGTAGGCGCCCTCGTGCTCGCCGACCTCGTTGCCGTCGGTGTCGACGATCGGGCCGGGCGCCGTACCGAGCCGCTCGGCCAGGAAGCCCCGGGTGTCGCCGTCGGCGATGAAGCAGATGTCGTGGCTGTCGGGCTTGTCGGCCACCTGCAGGCCGCGCCGCTCCGCCTCGCGCCGGATGTCGGCCTTGGACGTGTCGCCGAGCGGGAACAGGGCGTGGGCGAGCTGCTCGGGGGTGCACACGGCCAGCACGTACGACTGGTCCTTGCCGGCGTCGACCCCGCGCCGCAGGACGGGGGCCGGGCCGGCGGCGTCCAGCCGCGCGTAGTGGCCGGTGCAGACCGCGTCGAAGCCGAGGGCCATCGCGCGGTCCAGCAGCGCCGCGAACTTGATCTTCTCGTTGCAGCGCAGGCACGGGTTCGGGGTGCGGCCCGCCGCGTACTCGCTGACGAAGTCCTCCACCACGTCGCGGTGGAAGCGCTCGGCGAGGTCCCAGACGTAGAACGGGATGCCGATCACGTCGGCGGCGCGGCGCGCGTCCCTGGAGTCCTCCAGGGTGCAGCAGCCGCGGGCCCCCGTACGGTAGGACTGGGGGTTGCTGGACAGGGCCATGTGGACGCCGGTGACGTCGTGCCCCGCCTCGGCGGCGCGGGCGGCGGCCACGGCGGAGTCGACGCCGCCGGACATGGCGGCGAGTACGCGCAAAGTCATAGTCCTTCGAGCGTACGCGGCGTGGCCCGATCCCCTGACGGCATTTACGCGTACGATTGGGGCCGCTATGGGAATCTTCCGTCGTCCGCGCGAGGCATCACCGGTGACACCGCCCGCGATCAGCGAGTTCTGGGAGTGGTGGGCACAGGCGCGCCCGACGATCGAGGCGTCGCTGGCCGCCGGGCCGGACCAGCCCGAGCCGGAGACGCCCGGCGAGGGCCTGTCCGCGGAGGCGATCGAGGAGCTGTCCCGCCGCGTCCACCGGATCCACTCCGCGCTGCAGTGGGAGATCGGCGGCGCCGAGGACCGCGCGCCCTCGCTCACCGTGACCGGCGGCGGCGCCCCCGAGCTGCGCGGGCTGACCGAGCGCTGGGCGCGGTCCGCGCCGTCCGGCGCGGCGGCCGGCGGATGGAGCTTCCACCCGGCGCGCCAGCCCGACCCCGAGATGCTCGCCCAGGACCTCGCCCTCGGCGACCACGAGTTCGACCTGGAGTACGTCCGGCTCGGCATGCGCGCCGACACCGACCGGGCCCGCGTGCACATCACCGCCTACCATCCCGACTTCCTGTTCGTGTCGGAGGAGCAGCAGCTCCAGGTCGCGCTGAACGTCCTGCACTGGGCCCTCGGCGAGGACGACGTCGCCCGCTGGATCGGCGAGGTGACCATCGCCACCGAGGCGCCGATCGACTCGCTGCCGCCGTCGATGCTGGCCGCGGTCGTCGAGCAGGTCGCCGAGCCGTTCGCCGAGCCCGCCTGGCTCACCGGCGAGGGCCGCACGCCGCGCGGGCACCCCGCCCGGCTGGGCGCCCGGTTCCCGCTGCACCGCCAGGACTACCCGCTCTGCGACCTGCACGTGGCGATCAGCGTCCCGTACGCGAACAGCAACCCCGACCGGCTGCCCGTCGAGCCGTCGTCGGGCGCGCTGCGCGCCTTCGAGAAGAAGCTCGCCAAGCTCGGCGACCGCGCCGTCCTCGCCGTCCACGAGACCGGCGACGGGCTCCGCGTCTTCCACCTCTACGCCGATCCCGACTCCGGGGTCATCTCCGAGCTGGACCAGCTCGCCGCCGCGTGGCCGGAGGGCAAGGCCAAGGTCGCCTCCACCAGCGATCCCGGCTGGCGCGCCCTGGCTCCCTACCAGCCCTGAGACGCCGGGCGTCGACCGGCCGGGCGCGGCTTCACCAGCTCGGGCCCGAGGCGTCGACCTTGCGCCAGCGGGCCTCGCAGAACGAGTAGAGGCCGAAGACGAGCAGGCCGGCGGCCACGGCGAGCAGGCCCCAGGTCCCGGCGGGGCTGTCGGCGAACTCGCGGAGGGTGCCGTCCAGGCCCTTGGCCTTGTCCGGCTGGAACGTGATGGCCGCGTAGCCGAGGAACACGCCGACGCCCGCACCGATGAGGCCGCGCGCGGTGTTGCCCGCGATCCCGAACGGCTGCACGAAGCGGCGCGCGGCCCGGCTCATCCGGCCGGTGTCCAGCTCCTCCAGGAACCCGCGGCGGACGGCGTTGACGATCACGACCCCGCCCCACACCAGGAACCCCGCCGCGACGGCCAGGACGAGCCACCGGCCGCCGGGCTCGCCCATCGCCCGCGCGGTGAACGTCTGGGACTGCTTGTCGCTGGACGTGCCCTGGTGCCCGAACAGGAACATGAGGGTCACCGCGGCACCGCCCGCGTAGACGACGCTGCGGGCCGCCGAACCCAGCCGCTCGTGGAACTTGTGGCCGTCCGGCACGGGACGCCCGTACAGCACCTCGGCGAGCTGCCAGACGGCGAGCGCCGCGAACCCGGCCGCCATCAGCCACAGGACGACCATCCCGCCGGGCCCGTCCGCGACCATCTGGAGGGCGCCCTTGCGCTCGGCCTCCTTGCCGCCGCCGTCACCGAACCCGACCCGGAGCGCCAGCCAGCCGATGAGCAGGTAGAGGAGCCCGCGGGCGACGAGCCCGACCCGGGACAGGTGGTGGAACCACGGGTGCCCGGCCGCCCTGCGGCCCGCCTGCTTGACATCGCCTTCCGTCGCCATCGCGCTCCCTTTCCCTCACGGACGGCAAGGCTGTCCCCGCTAAAGGAATGGTCAAACGCGGGTCAGCCGAGACCTGCGCGGCGGGCGCGCTCGACCACCGGGCCGATCGCGTCGGCGAGGGCCTTGACGTCGGCCTCGGTGGAGGTGTGGCCGAGGGTGAAGCGGAGGGAGCCGCGGGCGCGGTCCGCCCCGGTGCCCATCGCCATCAGCACGTGGCTGGGCTGGGAGACGCCCGCGGAGCAGGCCGAGCCCGTGGAGCAGGCGATGCCGCGGGCGTCCAGCAGCATGAGCAGGGCGTCGCCCTCGCAGCCGGGGAAGGAGAAGTGCGCGTTGCCCGGCAGCCGGTCGACCGGGTCGCCGTTCAGGATCGCGTCGGGCACGGCGGCGCGGACGGCCTCGATCAGCCGGTCGCGCAGCTCGGTAAGGCGCCGCGCCTCGGCCTCCCGGTGCGCGACCGTGGCCTGGACGGCGGCGGCGAACCCGGCGATCGCGGGCGCGTCGAGCGTCCCGGACCGGACGTCGCGCTCCTGGCCGCCGCCGTGCAGCAGCGGGACCGGGTCGAGGAAGACGGGCTCTTTCGGCTTGGCCAGCAGCAGCGCGCCGACGCCGAGCGGGCCGCCTAGCTTGTGCCCGGTGAGGGTGAGCGCCTGCGCGCCGCTCGCGGCGAACCGGACGGGCAGCGTCCCGGCCGCCTGGACGGCGTCGGTGTGCAGCGGGACGCCGCGCTCGCGCGCCGCGGCGGCCAGTTCGGCGACGGGCTGGACAGTGCCGACCTCGTTGTTGGCCCACATCACGGTCGCGAGCGCCACGTCGTCGCCGGAGCCCATCGCCTCCAGCAGCGCCTCGGGACGGACGCGCCCCCGCTCGTCCACCGGGATCCAGTCGACCCGCGCGCCCTCGTGGTCTTCGAGCCAGCGCACGGCGTCCATCACGGCATGGTGCTCGACCTCGCCGGCCAGCACGCGGTTCCGGACGGGGTCGGCGGCGCGCCGGGCCCAGAAGATCCCCTTGACGGCGAGGTTGTCGGCCTCGGTGCCGCCGGAGGTGAACACGACCTCGCTCGGGCGGGCGCCGAACGCCTCGGCGATGATCTCGCGGGACTCCTCGACGACCCGGCGGGCGTGCCGGCCGACCGCGTGCAGCGAGGACGGGTTCCCGAGCTCGCGCAGCCGGGCGGTCATCGCCTCGATCGCCTCGGGCAGCATCGGGGTCGTCGCCGCATGGTCGAGGTAGGTCACCACGGGGTCAACAGTATCCGCGGCACTCGTGTTCCCCGCCGCTGCCCGGGGGTTTGCGGGCGTTCCGCGGACCGGCGCGCGGCCCGGGAATGGCGCAGCGGCAGGCGGCGTTGGCCCGTATACCGTCCAGACGGTACAGTACGAGGATCATGATGAAGAACGCCCTCCTTGACGCCGCCGAGGCCGTCCTCTCCGAGCAGGGGACGCAGGCGCTGACGCTCAACGCGGTCGCCGACCGCGCGGGCGTCAGCAAGGGAGGGCTGCTCTACCACTTCCCCACCAAGGACGCGCTCGTCCGGGCGATGGTGGCGCGGGTCATCGAGGAGTTCGACGACCTGATCGCGTCCTACCTCGCCTCCTACGGCGACGGCGTACCGGGCGCCTACACCCGGGCCTACGTCGAGGCCACGTTCGAGATCCTGACCGGTGAGGCCCGCTCCTACCGGCGCTGGTCGGCCATCACGGCCGCCGCGGCCGACCCGGAGCAGGCCGAGCCGCTGAGCGAGGCGATGCGGCGCTGGCACGGCCGCGATCCCGCGGAGGATCCCGACCCGGGCACCGCGGCGGTGGTCCGGCTGGCGGCCGAAGGGCTCTGGGAAGTGCTCAGCCATGATCCCGCGCTGTACGACGCGGACCAGCTCGAAGCCCTGAGGCGGCGGCTGCTGGGCCTGCTGGAGCGATAGGGCCCGGCGCGCACTGCGCCGGGGGAACCACCGGATGTCTGGGCCGAGACCGGCCTGGAACGTTCCATGATCTTCGTCACACCGTCCCGCCACGAGGTGCGCCCCGGCGAACCGGGAGACGCCGAGCCGAGAAAGAGGTGAACCATGCTGTCCCGCGCCCGTACGGGGACGTTCCTGACCTTCGCGCTGGCGGGCCTGCTGATCGGAGTGTGGGTGGCGCGCCTGCCCGCGCTGGCCGCGAAGTTCGGGGCCGGCGAGGGCGAGGTCGGCATCGTCGTCCTCGTCTGGGGGCTCGGCGCGGTCGTGGCCATGCAGGCGCTGCGCGGGCTGATGTCCCGCGCCGGCAGCCGCGCCGTCCTGCGGGCCGCGCTGCCGCTGACCTCGCTGTCGTTCGCGGCCGTGGCGCTCGCGCCCAGCTACGGCCTGCTGCTCGGCGCCGTCGTGCTGTTCGGGATGGCGTTCGGCGTCACCGACATCGCGATGAACGCGCAGGGCAGCGTCGTCGAGCGGGCCTACCGCCGGCCCGTGATGAGCGGTATGCACGCCGGCTGGTGCGTCGGCGCGATGAGCGGCGGAGTGTTCGGCATCGGCACGGCGGCGGCCGGGCTGGGGTTCACCGCGACCGTGCTGGCCGCCGCGCTGCTGGCGCTGCCCGCCGGCCTCGCGCTCGGCCGCACCTACCTGCCCGACCCGCCCCGCCCGGCCGCCGCGGCCGCCGGGCCGGGACGCGGCGGGCGCCGCATGCCCGCCGCCGTGTACCTGATCGGCGTGCTCGGCTTCCTCGCGTTCATGACCGAGGGGTCGATCGCCGACTGGAGCGGCCTGTTCCTGCACGAGGAGATGGGCGCCGGCGAGGCGGTCGCGGCGGCCGGGTACCCGGTGTTCGAGCTGGCGATGCTGCTCGGCCGGCTCGTCGGCGACCGGGTCCGCACGCGCGTCGGCACCCGGCGGCTGCTGACCGGCGCGGGGCTCGGCACCGCGATCGGCATGACCGTCGTCGTGCTGTCCCCGGGCCCGGCCGTCGCGATCGCCGGGTTCTTCCTGACCGGGCTGGTGGTCTGCACGGTCGTCCCGACGGCGATCTCGCTGGCCGGCACCGCCGCCCCGGACCGTCCCGCCGCGGCCGTCGCGCAGGTCGGCGCGATGGGCTACGGCGGGCTCCTGCTCGGCCCGGTCGTGGTCGGCTTCCTGGCGGAGGCCACGTCGCTGCGGGTCGGCGTGGGGTCGGTCATCGTCCTGGCGCTGGTCATCGCCGCCGGGGCCCACTTCGTCCGGCTCGGCGCGGACGCGGACGTCACCGCCACGGCGGCGCCCGCCGAGGCCCCCGCGGCGGCGGACCCGAACGACACCCGGCCTGAACCCGTCCCGGCCTGATCCGCCCCGAGACGCGCGTGAGCCCCGGCGACACAGGTCGTCGGGGCTCACGCGTTCACGCGAGACTCACTTGCGCTTGTTGATCTCTTCGGTGAGCTGCGGCGCGACCTGGAAAAGGTCGCCCACAAGGCCGTAGTCGACGAGCTCGAAGATCGGCGCCTCGGGGTCCTTGTTGATGGCGACGATGGTCTTCGAGGTCTGCATGCCGGCCCGGTGCTGGATGGCGCCGGAGATGCCGACCGCGATGTACAGCTGCGGCGACACCGTCTTGCCGGTCTGCCCGACCTGGAACGAGTGCGGGTACCACCCGGCGTCGGTCGCGGCGCGGGACGCGCCGACCGCCGCGCCGAGCGAGTCGGCCAGCCCCTCGATGATCGAGAAGTTGTCGGCGCCGCCGACGCCGCGGCCGCCGGAGACCACGATCGCGGCCTCGGTCAGGTCCGGGCGCTCGCCCTTCTCCTGGACGACCTTCTCCACGATCCGGGCGCCCTTGTCGGCGTCCGACAGGGCGACCGAGACCTGCTCCTCCACCGGGCTGGCGGCGGACGCCTCCGGGGCCACCGAGTTCGGCCGCACGGCGATGATCGGCGTGCCGGTGCGCACCTTGGCGTGCGCGATGATCGCGCCACCGAAGATGGAGTGCTCGGCGACGAAGCCGTCGGTGACGTCCACGACGTCGGTGAGCACACCGGAGCCGGTCTTGACCGCGAGCCGGCCGGCGACCTCCTTGCCCTCGCCGGTCGCGGCGACGAGCACCGCGGCGGGGGACTTGTCCGCGACGAGCTGCGCGAGCAGCGCGGCCTTCGGGGCGACGACGTAGGAGGTGAGCTCCTCGTCGGCGGCCACGTAGACCTTCCCGGCGCCGTACTCGGCGAGCCGGTCCTTCGCGTTCTCGTAGCCCGGGCCGACCCATACCGCGGCGGCCTCGCCGAGCCGGTTCGCCAGCGTCAGCAGTTCGAGCGTGACCTTCTTGACCTCACCGTCGACATGGTCGACGAGGACGAGAATCTCCGCCATTGTTCGTTAATCCCCTTCCCCGGTCAGACGAACTTCTTCGACGCGAGGAACTCGGCGATCCGCGCGCCGCCGTCGCCCTCGTCGGTGACGATCTCACCCTTGGCGCGCGGCGGCGCCTCGGCGAAGTCGACCACCTCGGTGGCGGCGTTCGCCAGGCCCACCTGCGAGGCGTCGATGCCGGCGTCGCCCAGGCCGAGCGTCTCGACCGGCTTCTTCTTGGCCGCCATGATCCCCTTGAACGAGGGGTAGCGCGGCTCGTTGATCTTCTCGACGACGCTGACGACCGCGGGCAGGCTCGCCTCGACGCGGTCGAAGCCGTAGTCGGTCTGCCGCTGCGCCTTGATGGCCGTCCCCTCGATCTCGACCTTGTTGGCGAGCGAGACCTGCGGGACGCCGAGCCGCTCGGCGAGCATCGCGGCGAGGACGCCGGTGCGCGCGTCGGTGGACTCCGAGCCGAGGATCACCAGGTCGAAGCCGGTGCGGCCGAGGGCCTGCTGGATGGCGTAGGACGTCTGCAGCGCGTCGGAGCCGGCGAGGCCGTCGTCGACGAGGTGCACGGCCTTGTCGGCGCCCATGGCCAGGGACTTGCGGATCGAGTCGGTCGCCTTGTCGGGGCCCATGGTCAGAACGGTCACCTCGCCGCCCTGGGCCTCCTTGATGCGCAGCGCCTCTTCGATCGCGTACTCATCGAGCTCGTTGATGACGCCGTCAGCCGCGGCGCGGTCGAGCGTGCTGTCATCGGACTTCAGCTTGCGCGGGCTCTCCGTATCGGGAACCTGCTTCACCAGGACGACGATGTTCATGGCCGGTGGCCGACCTCCCTGCACTCAGTTGGCCGCTTGGTGAGCGGCAGAGGGGCGCCGCCCCTGGGCGGGTCGACGCGGACGTGCGTTTTCGAAGTCACAGCCTGCCAAACACCCGAACGTGCTTCGGAGCCGGGTCCCTGATACGGCCGTGCACGTACTATGTTACTTGCCAGTAGCACACTGGCAAATTCCAGCTTGTGAGACCTTACCCACCTGGCCGCCGGGTTTGCCGGGTCGGCGGCGTTCCGGATCCGGCGTGACGCACTTCACGCCTCAGAATCTGTTGACGGCGGTCTGCAGCCGGTCCATGGTGCCCTCCACCGAGCCCTGCAGCCCGTACATCGGGGAGAAGCTCGGCGTCAGCGCCAGCGCGCCGACCCCCGCGAGCAGGGCGAGGCCGCCGAGGACGGCGACCGCCGCCGCGAGGCGCCGGGGCCGCCGCACGACCGGCAGGAACATCAGCTCCAGCTGCCGCCGGGGAGCGCTGACGCCCGGGCCCGTCCACAGCACCGCGGCACCGGCACCGGCTCCGAACGCGGCGGCGCTGAGCGAGTCGATCTCGCCGCCGAACGCCGACACCGCGACCAGCCCCAGCGGGACGGCGACCGTGGCCGCCGCCGCGTACGGGACGGTCAGCAGCGTCCGCCCGAGCGCCAGCGGCCGGCTCGGCTCCCACGCCGCCCGCAGCAGGGTCACGGCACCGAGCGTCAGCAGAAGACCCGCGATCGGCGCGATGACGGCCAGCGCGACCGCGATCACCACGACCATCGCCGCGAGCAGCCGCGCCCAGCCGCGGGCGACGGCCGGGCCGCGTGCCCGGAGGGCCGTTCCCGGTTCCCGCTCGCCTGCGTGCGGGCCGGGGGCCGGGACGGGCCGCGGGGAGAGCGGCTCGGCGGACGGCCGGGCGGACGGGACGGCCGGCAGGTCCAGCCGGGACAACGCCTCCACCAGCGCGGCCGCCGCGGGCCGCGCGGCGGGATCGGTCGCGGCGGCCGCGGCGACCAGCGGGCGCAGGTCGGCGGGAAGCCCCTCGGTCCGGGTTCCCTCTGCGGACGTCCCGGTGGCCGCGAACGTCACGGCCGCGGCCCAGGCCCGGACGTCTCCGGCGGCATCGGCATCCGCGTCGAGCCCGAAGTCGACGACGACGGGCGCGCCGTCCACCACCAGGATCGTCTCAGGGCCGAGCCTGCCGTGCGCGAGGCCGGTCGCGTGGACGGCGTCGAGCGCCTTGGCCAGCCCGAAGGCGAGGCGGCGCAGCTCGGCGCCCGCTACCGGCCCCTGCTCGGCGACCGTCTCCGCGAGCGGCCGCCCGGGGACGAACCGGGCCACGACGTAGGGCTGCGGACCGGCGGGCTCGCCGTCCAGGACGTCCACCACGTAGGGGCTCAGCACCTCGCGCATCCGGGCGATGTCGGGCGCCGCGTCCGGCGGGAGCAGCCTGATCGCCACGTCGCGGCCGTCCGGCCCGGCGGCGCGGCGGACGGCGCCGGTCCCGCCGCCCGGCCGGGTCAGCAGCCGGTAGGCGCCGATCCGCTCCATCACAGGCCCGGGATTCCGGAGACGAGGTCGCGGACGTCGGCGCGCAGGCTCTCCAGGTCCTGGCTCATGCCGTCCAGCGGGGTCGTGTCGGGCGGCTGCTCCTGGGACAGCACGACCAGGACGCCCGCGAAGATCCCGAGGATCAGGGCGGCGGCCAGCGCGGCCTCGGCGCGCGGCAGGAGCGCGCCCCAGATCCGGGCGAGCTGCCGCCTGGGCGGGCCGCTGCCCGGTGCGAGGCACAGCAGCAAGATCACCGCCATGGCGGAGTAGGCGATGGCCTTGGACGCGGTCATGCCGGAATTGGCGAAGACGAGGACGCCGAGGAGGATCACTCCCGCCGTGAGGCTGAGCGACGTCCACAGCACGGTGGACATCAGCGCGCCCGGCAGGTGCAGCGGTGTGCGGAACGCCGCCGCGACCGCGTCGCCGGACCGCGGGCCGCGCCGCGTCTGGCGTCCCTCCATGCCCTGGGCGGCCTTGTCCGCCATCCGCAGGACGAGCACGCCGCCGATCGTGACCAGCAGCGCGAGCAGCGGCACGATGTTCGCGAAGCCGAGCAGCGCCACCAGGACGATGAAGCCGAGCAGCCGGTACCAGCCGTAGGGCTTGCGGCGCTCCCGGTCGCGGTCCGCGCCCCGCGCCTGGTCGGCGCGCCGCTGCGCGTCCTGCGTCCGCTGGTCGTGGGGGGCGCCCTGCTCGGGGCCGCGCTGCAGCGCTCCGGGCGGCGGCTGGTTCGGCGGCGGGCCGTACTGCGGCGGGTATCCGCCCTGGGCGTACGGGTCGGCCGGCGGGTAGCCGCGGCCCTGGAACTGCTCCCCCGCCTTGAAGGGGGCGGGAC
>NZ_SMKB01000152.1:0-17572 GCF_004348575.1 Actinomadura sp. 7K534 | reverse complement strand
GGCGGGCGTAGATGTCGCCGGAGCGGCCTCGGGGGCGGATTCGGTCTAGCTGCCGTTCCAGGGTGGTTGCGTCTAGCCAGCGGGGGCTGGCGAACTTCATCGTTTCGATGGGGGAGTAGTTGTAGACGTAGCCGCCTGCGGAGCTGCCCAGGCGCTCTACGTGGCGGAGGGCTTCCAGGGTGGCGTCGTGGGCCGATGGCACGTACTCGAAGGACAGAGCGGGGAGGGGGTGGGTCAGGCCGGCGAGGACGTCCGCCTCGTAGCCCTCTACGTCGATCTTGCAGAAGGCCGGTACGCCGTGGGCGGCGATGAGGTCGTCCAGTGTGGTGACCTCGATTTCGAGGGTCTGGTCCCAGCGGACGTGGGCGAAGCTGCTGTCCGTCGTCACCGACTTGATCCAGTCGGGGGACATCGAGGAGACCGTGGGCGTCGCCGTCGAGAGCGCCAGTTCCGCGCGGCCCGGCTTTGCTCCGGCGGCGCCGGGGACGATCGTGACGTCCTCGTCGCGGCCGTAGAAGAGGCGCAGGACGCTCAGGCAGTCGGGCTGGGGCTCGACCGCGACCACGCGGGCGCCGAGGTGCCGCCATACGCGTATCCGGCCGCCGACGTGCGCGCCGATGTCGAACGCGAGATCGCCGGGGCCCAAGAACTCGCCGTAGAGGCGCTTCGCGCGTCGGTGCTTGCCCGGTACGCCGTAGTACATGACCAGGGAGCGGGCGATGCCGTATGCGCGCTGGAGCATCTGCCGACCCTACCGCGCCCCTCGTCGGCGGGCCGTGCAACAGATCGCGGGGGTCGGGCGTCCTGGGTGTGATGGAAGGACGGGCCTTTGAACGAAGACGTGACGTACGAGGACTTCGTAACGACTCGTGCGCAGGCTCTGCTCCGCTACGGCTATGTGCTCACCGGCAACGCCGACGATGCGGCGGACCTGGTGCAGGACGGGCTGGTCAGGCTCCGCGGCGCCTGGGACCGGGTCGTCAACAAGAACGACCCCGAGGGGTACGTCCGCACGATCATGGCGCGGCGGCACATCAGCCTGTGGCGGCGGCGAAGGCGGGAGCAGCTGGTCGGCAGTGTGCCGGAGGGGCGGTACGAGGACCGCGGCATCGAGCGGGCCGAGCACGACCCGCGGCTGTGGACGGCTCTGGCGGCGCTTCCGCCGCGGCAGCGGGCGGTGCTCGTCCTGCGCTACTACGAGGACCTGGCGGATGAGGAGATCGCAAGGGTGCTCGGCATCTCGCGCGGGACGGTCCGCAGCCAGGCCGCCCGCGCACTCGGCAAACTTCGCGCGGACTGGCTTCCGGCCGCCGCCCCGGCGACCACGGGAGGACACCATGACCGATGATCTGGACCGCGCACTGCGCGGCACGCTCACGACCGCCGCGCGAAAGGCGCCCGCGGCCGATCCGCGGCTGCTGGAGCGTGTCGAGGCGGGGCACCGGAGAAGGCGGCGCCGCCGGACCTCCGCCGCGGCGCTCGCGGTCGCCGTCGTCCTCGGTGGGACGGGCGCGGTCGGCGGGCTGCTGCGGTCCGGCGAGGATGCGGCACCCGTCGCCACAGCCGGCGACCTCAAGCCGGTGACGCGCGCGGACCTCGGCGCGCCGGTCAAGGTGCGCGAGCGGTGGCCGGACGCCGTCCGGAGCATCCCCGGCGAACTGCCGAACGGGCGCGAGTTGCGCCCCTTCACGCTCCTGGACGACGGCACGCTGGTGGGGACGACCTGGTCGTCCTTCGAGGTTTCGGACAAGCTGTGGTCCTACGACCTCGACGCCCGGAAAGCCGAAGTGATCACCGACATCGTGGTCCCGCGCGGCTCGAAGATCTACGCGTCCGACTTCACCGTCGGGGGCGGCCAGGTCGTCTGGTGGCTGTCCTACCGGGCGGGGGGACGCGACACGGTGGAGATCTGGGGCGCCCCGCTCGCCGGCGGAGCCGCGCGCAAGATCGCGGGGACGCGGGGGAATTCGGTGTCCTCGCTGCTCATCGACGGCGACACGATCGTCTGGGGCATGAAGGACGGTGTGTACCGGGTGCCGCTCCAGGGTGGGAGACCGGAGAAGATCCCCGGCACCGGCGGCTTCGCGATCGTCTCCTGGCCGTGGATCGGCTCCCCCGCGTCCGAGGCGAACAAGGTCGGGGACGTCAGGTACAAGTCGCTGTGGAACGTCCGGACGGGGGAGCGCCGAGAGGCCGTTCTCGCGCCCTTCAAGGGTGCGTGGTCATGCGGGGTGATCTGGTGTGTCGGCGGCCCCGCGTCCGGGGTCACCTATCACGGGGACGCAGTGGTCGCCGTGCAGCGCAGGGACGGGAAGGCCGGCAGGTCGATGCCCGTCGACGTTTTCATCGGGCCGATGGACGGCGTCGTCTACGGACGGTTCCTCCCCTCCTTCCCGCAAGGTCACCAGACGAAGAACCACGTCCTGTACGACGTCGAGACCGGCACGCTGCTCGACACGGGGGTCCGCCGGTACAACGAGGTGATCGGGATGGCGCGCAACAACCCTGACCCGCAGATTTTCGTCGGCGGCAAGGGCGGGACGACGCTGATCGACTTCTCGAAGATCGGCTGACGGCCGGGGAAGTCCCGGAGCCACCGGCCGGGCCGCGCGGGGGCGGCCCGGCCGGCGGCGTGCCGCGTCAGGACGCGGGGAGGCCGAGGGCGCGGGCGATCAGCATGCGCTGGACCTCCGAGGTCCCCTCGCCCACTTCGAGGATCTTGGCGTCGCGGTAGAAGCGGCCGACCGCGTACTCGTTCATGAAGCCGTACCCGCCGAAGATCTGGGTGGCGTCGCGGGCGTTGTCCATGGCGGCGTTGGAAGCGACGAGCTTGGCGATCGCCGCCTCCTTCTTGAACGGCTCGCCGGCGAGGAGCTTCGCGGCCGCGGCGTAGTAGGCCAGCCGGGCGGTGTGGGCGCGCATCTCCATGTCGGCGATCTTGAACTGGATGGCCTGGTAGCGGCCGATCTCCTTGCCGAACGCCTCGCGCTCGCGGACGTAGCGGAGGGACTCGTCCACGCAGCCCTGCGCGAGGCCGACCGACAGCGCGGCGATCGCGATGCGGCCCTCGTCCAGGATGCGGAGGAACTGGGCGTAGCCGCGGCCGCGCTCGCCGACGAGGTTCTCGGCGGGGACGCGCACGTCGTCGAAGGACAGCTCGCGGGTGTCGGACGCCGACCAGCCGACCTTGGAGTACTTGCGCCCGACCGTGAAGCCGGGCGTGCCGTTCGGGACGATGATCGTGGAGATCTCGCCGTCGCCGGTGAAGGCCGTGACCGTCACGAACGCGGTGATGTCGGTGCCGGAGTTGGTGATGAACGACTTCGAGCCGTTGATCACCCAGGTGTCGCCGTCCAGCCGGGCGGTGGTGCGCATGCCGCCGGGAACGTCGGACCCGCCGCCCGGCTCGGTCAGCCCGAACGCCGCCAGCCTCTCCCCGGACGTGAGCAGCGGCAGCCACCGCTTCCGCTGCTCGGGCGACCCGAACCGGTAGATCGGCATGGCGCCCAGCGAGACCCCGGCCTCCAGCGTGATCGCCACGGAAGAGTCGACGCGGGCGAGTTCCTCCAAGGCCAGGCACAGCGCGAAGTAGTCGCCGCCCATGCCGCCGTGCTCCTCGGGGAACGGTAGCCCGAACAGGCCCATCCGGCCCATCGCGGCGACGATCTCGTAGGGGAACTCGCCGCGCTCGTAAAGGTCCCCGATGACGGGGGCGACCGTCTCGCGGGCGAACCGCTCGACCGTGCGCCGCAACTCCTCCTGCTCGTCGCTGAGCGTGAAGTCGATCATTGCTACTCCGGTTTCGGTGAGAGGGCCTGGACGACGCGGGACGGGCTGGGGCGGCCGAGGCGGCGGGCCATCCAGTGGCTGGTCTCGACGAGCTTGCCGAGGTCCACGCCGGTGTCGATGCCGAGGCCGTGCAGCATCCAGACGAGGTCCTCGGTGGGCAGGTTGCCGGTGGCGCTCTCGGCGTACGGGCAGCCGCCGAGGCCGCCCGCCGACGAGTCGACGCAGGTGACGCCGGCGCGGAGCGCGGCGAGGGTGTTGGCGAGGGCCTGCCCGTAGGTGTCGTGGAAGTGGACGGCGAGCCGCTCGGTGCCGATGCCCGCGGCGCCGAGTGCCTCGATGAGCGCGGTGACGTGGCCGGGCGTGCCGACGCCGATGGTGTCGCCGAGGCTGAGCTGGGAGCAGCCGAGCTCCATCAGCCGGGACGCGACCGACACGACCTGCTCGATGGGCACGTCGCCCTCCCAGGGGTCGCCGCACACCATCGAGATGTAGGCGCGCACCCAGAGCCCCTCGCCGTGGGCGCGCTCGACGACGGGCGCGAACATGTCGATCGACTCGTCCACGGTCCGGTTGAGGTTGCGGCGGGCGAACGACTCGGTGGCGCTGCCGAAGATCGCGATCTCGGTGACGCCGTTGGACAGCGCCCGCTGCAGGCCCTTCTCGTTCGGGACGAGGACGGGGTAGCGCAGGTCGGGGGAGCGGGGCAGCACGTTGAGGAGGTCCTCGGCGTCGGCGAGCTGCGGGACCCACTTGGGGTGGACGAAGCTGGTCGTCTCGATCGTGCGGAGGCCCGCGGCGGCCAGCCGGGTCACGAACTCGGACTTGACGTCCACGGGGACGACCGCCTTCTCGTTCTGCAGCCCGTCCCGCGGCCCGACCTCGTAGATCGACACGCGCCTGGGAAGGCCGGAGAGAGGTACCCGCATCGTCATTCCTCCTCGATCACGGCCAGCACCGCGTCGAGGGCGACCTGCGCGCCCACGCGTACCGGCAGTTTCGCCACCGTGCCGGACAGCGGCGCGGTGACGGCGTGCTCCATCTTCATCGCCTCGACGACCACGAGCGGCTGCCCCGCGGACACCCGGTCGCCCTCGGCCGCCTTGACGGCCAGGACCGTGCCCGGCATCGGGCTGCGCAGCACCCCGTCGCCCGTCCCGGCGGACGCGGCGCCCGCCTCGGCGCGGACGTGCTCGCCGAGCGCCCACGCGTGCCCGTCGCGGCCGAGCCACAGGGTGTGCCCGTCGCGGGCGGCCGTGAACGAGGTCGTCCTCCCAGCGTAGGTCAGGGTGAACGGGCCGTTCAGCGCGGCCGGGACCGGAGTGCCGCCGCCGATCGCGACCCGCGCGTCCGAGGCGCGGCCCTGCACGCGGACCTCGACCGGCTCGCCACCGGACGGCGTGATGATCCACTGCGCCCACGCGTGGGCGCCGGGCCGCCAGCCGTCCGGGATCTCCCAGGGGTCGTCCCCGGTTTCGAGGGCCCGCATCCGTTCCAGTGCGGCGGCGGCCAGCACCTCGGGCGGGACCGCCGCGCCGGACAGCAGGTCGTCCAGGTCGCGCTCGACCAGGCCGGTGTCGAGGTCGCCCGCCACGACCGGCGGGTGCCGCAGCAGCGACCGCAGGAACGCGACGTTCGTCGGGACGCCCAGCAGCGTGTAGGAGGCGAGGGCCCGGTCGAGGCGGTGCAGGGCCTCGGCGCGGTCGGCGCCGTGGACGATCACCTTGGCGAGCATCGGGTCGTAGGAGCCGCCGATGTCGGTGCCCGCGGCGAGCCCGGAGTCGACGCGGGCGCCGTCCGGTTCGGTCAGGGCGAGGACGCGCCCGCCGGTCGGGAGGAAACCGCGGGCCGGGTCCTCGGCGTAGACGCGGGCCTCGATCGAGTGGCCGTCCAGCCGGACGTCGGCCTGGGCGACCGGGAGGGGCTCGCCCGCGGCCACCCGTAGCTGGAGTTCGACCAGGTCCAGGCCGGTGACCAGCTCGGTGACCGGGTGCTCGACCTGGAGCCGGGTGTTCATCTCCATGAAGAAGAATTCGTCCGGGCGGTCGGCGGAGACGATGTACTCGACCGTCCCGGCGCCTACGTACCCGACGGCGCGGGCGGCGGCGACGGCGGCGGTGCCCATCCGGTCCCGCGCGGCGGCGTCCAGCAGCGGGGACGGCGCCTCCTCGACGATCTTCTGGTGGCGGCGCTGCAGGCTGCACTCGCGTTCGCCCAGGTGGACCGCGTTGCCGTGCGCGTCCGCGAAGATCTGGATCTCGATGTGCCGGGGGTTCTCGACGAACCGCTCGGCGAGCAGGGTGTCGTCGCCGAACGAGCCGCGGGCCTCGCGGCGGGCGGACGCGATGGCCTCCGGCAGCTCCGCCGCCTCGCGGACGAGCCGCATCCCCTTGCCGCCGCCGCCCGCCGACGGCTTCAGCAGCACCGGCAGCCCGATCTCCAGCGCGGCCGCCTTCAGCTCGGCGTCCGTAAGGCCCGGTTCGTCCCGGCCGGGGACGACGGGGACGCCGGCGGCCGCGACGGTCCGCTTCGCGCGGATCTTGTCGCCCATCGCCTCGATCGCCTCGGCGGGCGGGCCGATGAACACGAGGCCCGCCTCGCCGCACGCCCGCGCGAACTCCGTGTTCTCCGCGAGGAAGCCGTACCCCGGATGCACGGCCGACGCCCCGGAGTCGCGGGCCGCCGCGAGCACGGCCCCGATGTCCAGGTACGACGGGATGCGCAGGGCCTCGTCCGCCTCCCGGACGTGCCGGGACAGGGCGTCGGCGTCGGTGTGGACGGCGACCGCCCGGACACCGAGCCGCCGCAGCGTGCGGAAGACGCGGACGGCGATCTCCCCGCGGTTGGCGACAAGGACGCTGTCGAACATCACACCCTCACATCCGGAAGACGCCGTAGCCGACCGGCTCCAGCGGCGCGTTGGCGGCGACCGAGAGCCCGAGCCCCAGCACGCGGCGGGTGTCGAGCGGGTCGATCACCCCGTCGTCCCACAGCCGGGCCGTCGAGTAGTACGGGTTCCCCTGCGCCTCGTACTGCTCGCGGATCGGGTCCTTGAACGCCTCCTCGTCCTGCGCGGGCCACTCCTCGCCGCGCGCCTCCATCTGGTCGCGCCGGACGGTGGCCAGCACGCTCGCCGCCTGCTCCCCGCCCATCACCGAGATCCGGGCGTTCGGCCACATCCACAGGAAGCGGGGCGAGTACGCCCGCCCGCACATGGCGTAGTTGCCGGCGCCGAACGAGCCGCCGATGACGACGGTGAACTTCGGGACGCGGGCGCAGGCGACGGCGGTGACCATCTTGGCGCCGTGCTTGGCGATGCCGCCCGCCTCGTACTCGCGGCCGACCATGAACCCGGTGATGTTCTGCAGGAACACGAGCGGGACACTGCGCCGGTCGCACAGCTCGATGAAGTGCGCGCCCTTCTGCGCCGACTCGCTGAACAGGATGCCGTTGTTGGCGACGATCCCCACCGGGTGCCCGTGGATGCGGGCGAATCCGGTAACGAGCGTGGGCCCGTACTCCTTCTTGAACTCCTGGAAGCGGCTGCCGTCCACGATGCGGGCGATGACCTCGCGCACGTCGTAGGGGGTGCGCGGGTCCGGCGGGACGATGCCGTACAGCTCCGCCGGGTCCAGGGCCGGGGCCTCGGCCGGCGCGACGTCCCACGGGCGCGGTTCGCGCGGCCCGAGGGTGGCGACGATGTCGCGGACGATCCGCAGCGCGTGCGCGTCGTCCTCGGCGAGGTGGTCGGTGACGCCCGACGTGCGGGAGTGCAGCTCGCCGCCGCCCAGCTCCTCGGCCGTGACGACCTCGCCGGTGGCCGCCTTCACCAGCGGCGGCCCGCCCAGGAAGATCGTCCCCTGGCCGCGGACGATGACGGCCTCGTCGCTCATCGCCGGGACGTACGCGCCGCCCGCCGTGCACGATCCCATGACCGCCGCGATCTGCGGGATGCCGCGGCCCGACATCGTGGCCTGGTTGTAGAAGATGCGGCCGAAATGCTCGCGGTCGGGGAACACCTCGTCCTGCCGGGGCAGGAACGCGCCGCCGGAGTCGACCAGGTAGACGCAGGGGAGGCGGTTGTGCAGCGCCACCTCCTGGGCGCGCAGGTGCTTCTTCACCGTGACCGGGTAGTAGGTGCCGCCCTTGACGGTCGCGTCGTTGGCGACGACGACGCATTCGCGCCCGGAGATCCGCCCGACGCCCGTGATGATCCCGGCGCCGGGGGCCTCGTCCCCGTACATTCCGTTCGCGGCCAGCGGCGACAATTCCAGGAAGGGCGACCCGGGGTCGAGGAGCGTGTCGACCCGGTCGCGGGGGAGCAGCTTGCCGCGCGCGACGTGCCGCTCGCGGGCCCGCTCGGGGCCGCCGCGACCGGCCCGGTCGAGGTGTTCGCGCAGCTCCGCGGCGAGGGCCTCGTTGTGGGCGGCGCTCGCCTTGAACGCCTCGGCCGCCGTGTCGGCGCGGGAGCCGGTCTCGGGTCCGCTCATGCCCCTCCTTCCCGGTTAACGATCGTTAACAACGCCGATGTTAATCACCGTTAACAACCTTAGTCTAGACTGGCGCGCATGACGTCCCGCCCCGCCGGGGCGGCCGCCGGGCCCGCCGCCCCGGCAGGCCCGCCCAATCCGCGCCGGGCCGAGATCCTCGGCGCCGCGGCGGAGCTGTTCGCGCGCCGCGGCTACCACGGGGTGTCCATCGGCGACCTGGGACGGGCCGTCGGCCTCACCGGCCCCGCCCTGTACCGGCACTTCAGCGGCAAGGAGGCCGTCCTCGCCGAGATGCTCCTCGACATCAGCGAGCGGCTGCTCGCCGAGGGCGTCCGCCGCGCCGCCGATCCCGACCCCGGCCGCGCCCTGGACGCGCTGCTGCGCTGGCACATCGCGTTCGCCCTCGACAACCCCGCGCTGATCACCGTGCACGAGCGGGAGCTGGACAACGTCCCCGAGCCGCAGCGGCACCGGATCCGCCGGCTGCAGCGCGCCTACGTGGAGGAATGGGTCGCCGTCCTGCGCCGCCTCCACCCCGGCCTGCGGGACGGCCGCACCCGCGCGGCCGTCCACGCCTGCTTCGGCCTGCTCAACTCGACCCCGCGCAGCGCCGCCGGGCTCGACCGCGACGCGATGGGCGAGCTCCTCCGCACCATGGCCCGCGCAGCCCTGGACGCGGCCGGCCGGGAAGCCGGCTGACCCCGCCCGGCCCTGCCGCCGCCTGCCCAATCGTGAAGAACTCGCCGATTCGCCGGTGCCGGCGGCGATGAGCAGGGCTCGGCCGTCGCGCGGGAGTCCCCGCATCCTTGACGTGGCCATGCCGTACTCGGTCAGATGTACCAAAGGTCATTTCTTGACCATCTGACCCCGGACTGAGGAGTGCCGTATGGGCGTCGAGGGTCTCGGCTTCTACGAGATCGCGCAGAATCACCCGGACCGCCCGGCGATCCTGGCGCCCGGAGTTCCGATGTCCTACGGCGAGCTGCACGCCGAGGTGAACCGCCTGTCGAACGCGCTGGGCGGGCTCGGGCTCCGTCCCGGCGACTCGCTGGCGACCGTCCTCAGCAACCGGCCCGAGTTCCTCACCGTCCTGCTGGCCGCGTTCCAGAGCGGCCTGTACCTGATTCCGGTGAGCCGCCACCTGACCGCGCCGGAGATCGGGTACATCCTGGCCGACAGCGGCGCCAAGGCGGTCGTGACCGAGAGCGCGTTCGCCGACGTCGTGACGGGCGCGGCGGACGAGGCGGGCATCCCGGCCGAGGGGCGTGTGAGCGTCGACCCCGCCGAGGGCTACGGCTCGCTGGCCGCGCTGTGCGCCACGGGCGGCGCCGAGCCGCCCGGCAAGCGGCAGATGGGCTCGATCATGCTGTACACGTCCGGGACGACGGGCAGGCCGAAGGGCGTCCGGCGGCCGCTCCTCGACGTCCCGCCGGAACTGGTGATCGACCTCATGAGGCAGACGCTGATGCGGCACCTCGGCCTCGAACCCGGCGACGAGGTGCACCTCGCCATCGGCCCGCTCTACCACTCGGCGCCGTGCGTTCACGCGCTGATGTCGCTCAACCTCGGCCACGCCCTCGTGGTCACCGCGCACTTCCGGCCCGAGCAGACGCTGGAGCTGATCCAGCGGCACGGCGTGACGAACTCGTTCATGGTGCCGACGATGTTCCACCGCATGCTCGCCCTGCCGGACGACGTCCGCGCCCGCTACGACCTGTCGTCGCTGCGGCAGATCTACCACAGCGCCGCGCCCATCCCCGTCGAGACCAAGCAGCGGATGATGGACTGGTGGGGGCCCGTCCTCTACGAGTACTACGGCAGCACCGAGAGCGGCCCGGTCGTCGTCGCGACCCCCGAGCAGTGGCTCGCGCGCCCCGGCACGGTCGGCCGCGCGGTCGACGGCGTGCAGATCAAGATCTACGACCCGGAGGGCGCCGAGCTGCCGCCGGGGGAGACCGGCCTGATCTACGCGAGCGGGCAGCCCGGGTTCGAGTACCACGGCGACCCCGACAAGACCGCGGCCGCCATGCGCGGCGACTTCTACACGCCCGGCGACCTCGGCCACCTCGACGAGGACGGCTGGCTCTTCATGAGCGACCGCCGCACCGACCTCATCATCGCCGGCGGCGTGAACATCTACCCGGCCGAGATCGAGAACGCGCTGCTGCAGCACCCGTCGGTCGGCGACGTCGCCGTCATCGGCGTCCCGGACGAGGACTGGGGCCAGATCGTGGTCGCGCTCGTCGAGCCGGCCGAGGACGCCGTCGCCGGCGACGCCCTGGCCGCCGACCTCCTCGCGCACTGCGAGCCCCGGCTGGCGAAACTGAAGCACCCGCGCCGGATCGAGTTCCGCGAATCGCTGCCGCGCACCCCGTCCGGCAAGCTCAGCCGGCGCCGCGTGAGGGAGGACTACCTGGGGGAACACGCGGGCTGAGCGTGCCCGCGGGCCGCCGGGGAGGGACGGGGCCGAAGTAGTCGCCGGGAACGTCGAACGCCTCCGGGGTCTCCTGCGTACAACGGCACATGAAGGACCAGAAGGTCGCCCCGTTCGACGACGTGGCCCCGACCCCTTCCCCGACGAAGACCGACCTTCCCGTCATCTCCGACTCCGGCTACCCCGACCCGGCCTCCTCCTTCCCGGGGTCCGCGCCCGCGTCCCGCGGAGACCTCGGCGCGGACGCGGCGCCCGGCGGCGAACCGGGCGGCGAGCCCGCCGCGGACACCGTCCCGACGCAGCCGCTCACCGGGGTCGCGCGGACCTACGGCGACGTCGCGCGGCCGCCCGCGCCGGGCGACGACGACCGCGCCGGGGTCGCACGCCTCGGCGACCCGGTCGCGGTCTGGCCGTGCGCCGGCTGCGGACGGCCCGTGCCGCAGCCGGTGCGCGGCGCCCGCACCGTCCGCTACTGCCAGGACAACGACGGGGAATGCGAGCGCTCCGCCCGGGAGAGCCGCGACCACGGGCGGGAGGCCCCCGGCCTCACCGGCCAGGTCGCCTGGGCCTGGGAGATGGTCGAGCGGCTGGAGGGCGCCGCCGACCGGCTCGCCGGCTCCCTCATGTCCGAGCTGAGCGTCGCCGGCGTCGAACGGCGCATCGCCGACGCCCAGGCCGACGCCGCCGGGCACATCGCGATCGCGCAGCGGGAGCGCGACGCGTCGCAGCGGCAGGCCGAGGCCGCCTGGCGGGAGACCGCCACCGCCCGCGCCCGCGCGGACGCCGCCGAGCAGGAGGCCGCGGCCGCCCGCGCCGAGGCCGAGCGCCTCGCCGCCGAACGCGACACCGCCAGGCGCGAAGGGCAGGAGGCCCGGGAGGAGGCCGACGCCGCCACCGCCGCCCGGCTCGCCGCGGAACGCGAACGCGACCGCGTCGCCGCCCGCGAGGGCGAACTGCTCGCCTCCCTGGAGAACGCCCGCGCGGAACTGGTGTCCCTGCACGGGCGGCTGTCGGAGGCCGAGACGCTCGTCGAGGGGCAGCGCGTCGAGGCGGAGGCGGCGAAGCGCGCCACCGACGACCTGCGCTCCGCCGTCCGCGACGCCGAGGCCAAACGCGGCCAGGCCGTCGCCGACCTCGACCAGTTCCAGGCGCGGGCACGCGAGTTCGAGCAGCACAACTGGCAGCTGACCCGCACCGCCGAGGAACTCCGCGCCGCGGTGCGGGCGCTGACCGCCGAACGCGACGCCGCGCGCGCCGAGGCCGACCGGGCCCGCCGCCGGGTCGACGCGCTCACCGCCCTCGCGGACACCCACCGCGACGGCGGCCCCCGCCCGGTCGTCGACCGGGAACCGCCGACGGGGCTGCATCCGGTGCCGCCGGTCGGCGGCTCGTCCCTGGACTTCGGCGACCCGCTCGCCACCGACCCCGGGAGACGCGGCAGGCAGCCCAACGGACGTCACCTTCCCTACGCCGGCTGACGGTCATGCCGGCCGACCGATGCACCGCGAGGAGGTGAGGCCCTTCCCCACAATGCACTGGCCCTGAGCCGGCCGCCGTATCGCACCGGGGTGGTACGGCGGCCGGCGCCCGTCCGGGGCCGGGCGCGATCAGCTTTTCCGCCGCCGGTTCCGGGAGCTCAGGTAAGCGGTGTAGTCGACGGCGCCGGCGTGGACGGCCGCGTGCACGGCCCGCGCGATCCTGGCGCCCCAGATCGATCGAGGCCCCGCGAACACCTCGACCGCCTCGCCGTCTCCCGTTGTGTCGCCGGGCGTCCTTGCCGCGATGCAGACCGCGTCCGATGCGGTGCCCGTGCACGGATATCCGGCCTCCAGTAGCGCCTGCGTCTTGGCCTCGGTGGCGGTCATGACCGCGTTCACCAATGCGGCGTCGCTGAGCGGCACGGGCACGGCGACGACGATGTTGACGGTTCCCGGGGACCACGCAGGGGGCGACGTTCCGTCCAGGTGGATCGGCGCCAGCTCCGGGTCCAGCCGGTCGGCGGGAGCCGCAGCCCAGGTCGGGACCCGGAGCCCGACCGTCGCATAGGCGTGCACGCCCCCGTCGTCCCGCCGCATCGTCCGGGACACCGAGGCCGCGGTGAGCATCCCGACGCCCGGCCCCTCCAACCCGTACGACGCCGCGAGCTCCTCCAGGTGAGCGACCGGATCCATCCGCGAATACCCGCCCGCGACCTGCGCGTTCAGCACCCACCGGGCGGGGCCGACGCCGCCGCCCAGCATCGCCGACGAGATCATCCGGTACCCGTCGCCCGCCCGCCACACCGTCGCGGCGAGCCGCGTCCCGTCCTCCGCCCGCCACACCGTCTCGAGGTTCACGGGCGCTCCAGCGACAGGACCGGCCGACCGCCGGCGCCGGGGGTGACCCGCACCCGGGCGTCGAAGTGCTCCTCGACGGCGGAGCGGGTCAGGACCTGCGCGGGCTCGCCCGCCACCGCCACCCGCCCGCCCGAGATGAGGACCAGCCGGTCGGCGTACTGCCCCGCCAGCGTCAGATCGTGGATGGTCGTCACCACCGTGAGCTCGTCGGACAGCCGCAGCCGGTCGATCAGCTCCATCACCTGCTGCTGGTGGCCGATGTCGAGGGCCGCGGTCGGCTCGTCCAGCAGCAGCACCGGCGTCTGCTGGGCCAGCGCCCGCGCCAGCACCACCCGCTGCCGCTCACCGCCCGAGAGGTGGCCCAGCCGGCGGGCCGCGAAGGCGGTGAGGTCGAGGCGGTCGAGGACCTCCGCGGTGACGGCCCGGTCCCGCGCGCCCTCCCGTCCCAGGTGCGGGATGTAGGGGGACCGGCCGAGCAGCGTGTAGTCGAACACCGTCATCCCCACCGGGAGGTTCGGGCTCTGCGGCGTGTAGGCGATCATGCGGGCGCGCTGCCGCGGCTTCAGCTTCCCCAGGTCCACTCCCGCGACGGTCACCTCGCCCTCGGACGGCACCAGGCCGAGGACGGCGCGCAGCAGCGTCGACTTGCCCGCGCCGTTCGGGCCGATGACTGCCGTCCACGACCCGGCGGGGACGTCCAGCGACACCCCATTCAGGACCGGCCGCCCGCCCAGGGCCACGTCCAGGCCCCGCACCAGCACCGTCAAAACTCCACCTCCCTGCGGCTCGCGCGCAGCACCGCGACGAAGAACGGCCCGCCGACGAACGCCGTCACCACGCCGAGCGGAAGCTCCGCGGGCTCGATCACCGTCCGCGCCACGAGGTCCGCCATACCGAGGAAAGCGGCACCGCCCAGCAGCGACAAGGGCAGCACGATCCGGTACGAACCGCCCGCCAGCCGGCGCACGATGTGCGGCACCACGATCCCCACGAACCCGATCAGCCCGCTGACCGCGACCGCGCACGCCGTCGCCAGCGACGCCGCCACCAGCACCGTCAGCCGCACCCGCGCCGCCGACAGGCCGAGCGACGCCGCCTCGTCGTCGCCGACGCTCAGCACGTCCAGCAACCGGCCGTGCGCGAGCAGCACCACCGTCGACACCAGCGAGTACGGGGCGATCAGCGCGAGCTGCCGCCAGTCCGCCGACCCGACGCCGCCGAGCAGCCACGAGAAGATCCGCTGCAGCTCCTCCGCCTTGAACTGCTGCAGGAACGTCTGCACCGAGGCCAGGAAGGAAGACACCGCGACCCCCGCCAGCACCAGCGTCGCCGCCCCGCTCGCGCGCCCCGCCGTGTTGCCCAGCACGTACGCCAGGAACACGCCGGAGATGGCGCCCACGAACGCGGCGAGCGGCACGGCGTACCCGGGATCGCCCGGCATCAGCACGATCACCATCGTCGCGCCGACACCGGCGCCCGCCGCCGCGCCCAGCAGGTACGGATCGGCGAGCGGATTGCGGAAAACGCCCTGGTACCCGGCGCCCGCCATCGCGAGCATCCCGCCGACCAGCGCCGCCATCAGCGCCCTCGGCACGCGCAACTGGAACAGGACGTTCTCGTCGATGACACCGAGGCCGCTGTCGACGTGCACGAACGGCAGCCGGTCGGCCAGCGCCTTCAGCACCCCGCCGACCGGCAGCCCGGCCGCCCCGACCAGCACTCCCGCCAGCAGGGTCGCCGCCAGCAGCGCCGCCGCGACCACGAGCGAGACTGGCCGCAGCCTGGCCTGCCCGGCCGGGAGGACGGGACGCCTCGGGACGTCCGCGGGGACGTCCGGAGACGTCCCCGCGGACGCGCGGCGAAGCTTGGGACTCACGGCCGGACGTCCAGTGCGGTGATCACTGGACCTTCTGCACCGCGGCGCCGATCGCCTTGACGAACTCGGGCAGGCGGGGACCCCATCGGGAGGCGATGGCGTCGTCGAGCTCGACCACGCCGCCGTTCTTCACCGCGCCCAGATCCGACCAGCCGGGGCGCTTGGCGATGGTCCCGGCGTTCTGGCCGCAGCACTTGGTGTCGGCGAGGAAGATCAGGTCGGGGTCCTGCTTGAGGAGGAACTCGCGCGACAGCTGCGGGTACCCGCTGCTCGCCTCGTCCGCCTCGTCGGCGATGTTGCGGAGTCCGAACAGCCCGTAGACCTGGCCGACGAACGTCTTGGACGTCACCGAGTGCAGCTGGTTGTCGAGCTCGTGGTAGTACGTGAGGCCCTTGGCCTTGGACGATGCGTCGACCGTCTCCTTGATGCTCGCCTGCATGTCCGTGACGAGCTTCTCCGCCTCGTCGGAGTGCCCGGTGGCGAGCCCGAGGTCGCGGATCTCGTCGTAGGCCTCGTCCAGGTTGTTGGCCGCCGGCTCCAGCAGGACGGGGATCTTCACCTTCTCCAGCGCCTTGACGATGCCGTTCAGGTCGTCGGACACGACGACGAGGTCCGGCCTGTACTCGATGACCGCCTCGGCGTTCGGCTTGAAGCCCGACAGCTTCGTCTTGGGCGCGTTCGGGGGATGGTCGGAGTAGTCGTCCACCGCCACCACCTGCGGCCCGGCGCCGATCGCGAACAGCGTCTCGGTGTGCGCGGGGGACAGCGACACGATGCGCTCGGGCTTGGCCGGGACGGTCACCGCCCCGTTGGCGGCCTGCACCGTGACGGTCTTGGCGCCGGACGTCGCGTCACCGGAGGTATCGGTGCCGCCACCGCATCCGGTGGCGAGCGCGGCGACGAGCGCCATCACCGCGCCGAGGGAACGGACGGGTCTCACAGGAGCCTCCTGGCTACAGGGAAGCCGCGGCCCGCACATGACGGATCGCCCTTCCACGAGGTCGAAAATCGTCGGCGCGCTAGGAGGCGACCTGGCTCGGCCCACTCAGCGTGGGCTCCACAGTTGCGGGACAGCGCCGGATTTCCACCGGACTTCGCTCCTGGCGCGCAGCATCGCAACGCTATCAGGCAGCAAGTCCCCCTAAACTCCGACATCCCCTCGCCTTGACCGTCCGGTGCTGGGGACGGCGGGATGGGGCACGAAGTGCGACTGCGGCGGTTGTGGGGTTCACCCGCCGGTGTTCGGCGGATGGCGCGATGAGGTCAGCCGGCCATGTAGGACGTGAGGAACTTCCTGGTCCGGCCGCGGTTCTCGCCGGGGATGTACTCGGCGGCGACGAAATCGGTGACGCCCGCTGCCGCCAGTTCCTCCAGCTTGGCCGCGACCTCGTCCTCGTCCCCGACGATGGCCAGGTCGGCGGGGCCGTCCACGCCTTCGCGGTCCATCATCGCCCGGTAGGACGGCAGCATCCCGTACATCTCGAAGGTCTGGCCCGCCTGCTCCCGTGCCTGGTCGACGTCGTCCGTGACGCACACCGGCAGGACGCACACCACCCGTGGGTCCGGTCGTCCCGCCGCCTTGGCGGCCGCGGTGATGGTCGGCGCGATGTGCTCGCGGACGGTGACGGGACCGGTCATCCACAGCACGGTGCCGTCCGTCCTTTCCGCCGCCAGCTTGAGCATCTTGGGGCCGAGTGCTGCGAGCAGCACTGGTACCCGTCCTTCGTTGGGAACGGAGAGGCCGATGTTGCCCTGCAGGGTTTCGCCCTTGAACGAGGCGGCGTCGCCCTCAAGCAGCGGCAACAGGACCGACAAGTACTCGTCCATGTGGCGCACAGGCCGGGCGAAGTCGTACCCGTACATGTCCTCGATGACGATCTTGTGGGACAGCCCGATGCCGAGGGTGAACCGCCCCTGCACCGCGAGCGCCGTCGTCCTCGCCTGCTGCGCCATCACCGCCGGGTGCCGCGGGTACGTCGGCACCACCGCAGTGCCGAGCTCGATGCCCGGCACGCCGCTCCCGGCGACGGCCAGCGCCATCTGCGCGTCCAGGCCGAAGATCTGCGAGATCCACGCCGAGGTGAACCCGTCGTCCGCGGCGCGCCGCACATCATCCGCCAGCCTGCCGAGCGCATCGGCCTCGCCGCGTTCGACCAACAGAGCACCAATACGCACAGCGACCTCCCTCGGATCCACCATGATCCTTACACACCGCCCGCGCCCGCCACAGCCCCGCCCGATCGATTGAGCTACGCGCGTCCACTCGGGGCGGGAGCCCGCCAATTACTGCCCGGACCACGTTTTCGGGGCGGCGCGGCTAATCGCGGGCGGCCTGCTCCCTCGCCTCCCCGAAGACGTCAGATAGCGCCGTGTCACCACGAAGCAGGCGCATAGGTCGCGCTGCTCCGAACGAGACGTTCCAGAAGGGGCCGCGCCGCGACTCCCACGGACCGGCATACGCATACGGCTCGTCAACGTGAGCGTCGCCCAGGCCCGCCAGTTGACCGGGGTCGCGGCCGGTTCGGTGACGGTGCAGCAGCAGGCGCTCAAGGATTTCGCGCAGGCGGTGGCGAACTTCTTCGCGGGTATGCATCGCCGCCCGACCTGGCGTAAGGCCGGGCGGCATGAGGGGTTCCGGGTCGTGGGGGTT
>NZ_SMKB01000151.1:0-17791 GCF_004348575.1 Actinomadura sp. 7K534 | reverse complement strand
CCCCGGCCCCCCGCCCCTGAAATAGGGAGAGACCATTGCGCCGAATCTTTGGCATCGCCGCCCTCGCGGCGCTGGCGGCGGCCACCGCCACCGCGTGCTCCGACTCCGCTGCCGAGTCCGAGTACGGCAAGAACCTCACCGGTGAGCCGGTCAAGCTGTCGGTGATCGCCTCCGGCCCCGGCCCCATCTACCAGCCCGAACTGCTGAAGGCCGCCAAGGCCGCGGTCAACGCGGTCAACGACGCCGGCGGCGTGAAGCCCGGCGGCGGCGAGGCGCGCCCGCTGGAGCTGGTGCACTGCGAGGCGTCCACCGTCACCGACCCCAACGCGGCCACCAAGTGCGCCCGCGAGGCCATCGACCAGAAGGTCGTCGCCGGCGTCGGCAAGTACGTCTCGTCGGACGCCGTCGTCCAGGCGTTCCAGGGGGCGGACATCCCGCTGGTCGGCACGATGGTGCAGACCGGCCAGGACTTCACCAACCCCGCGTCCTTCCCGATCATCGGCGGCTCGCCGGTGCTCTCGGCGGGCACCGGCATCGCGCTGCAGAAGGCGGGCGCGAAGACGGTGGCGGTCGTGACCGGCGACAGCCCGTCCGGGCGGCTGGTCCCGCAGTACGTGAAGGCGCTGCTGGAGTCGCCCGGCGACCTGAAGGGCGCCTACTACCTGCCGTTCGACGCGTCGGCCGACCTGACCTCGAACTTCAGCGAGATCGCCGCCGCCAACCCCGACGGGGTCGCGCTGCTGGCCTCGACCGACGTCACCAGCAAGACCATCGTCGGGCTGCGGCAGGCCGGCTACAAGGGCAAGATCTCGGTGGTCGCGACGGCCGTGTCCGAGGGCTCGCTGGAGAAGACCGGCGAGGCGGGCGAGGGCACCATCGTCGTCAGCGACTACGAGCCGGTGACCAGCACGTCCAACCCGAAGATCAAGCAGTTCCTGGACGAGATGAAGAAGTACGGGGACGGCGAGGTCGAGGGCACCGAGTTCGCGCTGAACGCCTGGGCGTCGGTCCACCTGGTGGCCGAGCGGCTCAACGGGCTGTCCGAGGTCAGCGGAGCCGCGCTGATGAAGGCGCTCGAAGGCAGCAAGGTGTCGCTCGGCATCGCGCCCGACTTCACCTACGGCGAGGCGAACTTCCTGAAGCTGCCGCGGATCCCGCGGGCCACCGTCCAGTTCCAGACCGTCGAGGACGGCAAGATCACGGCGCCGGACGGCGGGGAGTTCACCGACCTCAACCAGGCCGCGAAGAAGTAACACGGACCCGGCCGGGAGCCTCGCCATGAACGACCTGCTCACGTTTCTCATCCTGGGGCTGTCGGTGGGGGCGGTCTACGCCCTCACCGCCCAGGGGCTGGTGCTGATCTACCGCGGCAGCGGGGTGGTGAACTTCGCGCAGGGCGCCTACAGCATGATCGGCGCCTACATCTTCTACCGCGTCGCTCCGGACCTCGGGCTCCCGCAGCCCGCGGCGTGGCTGCTCGCCCTCGGCGTGCCCGCGCTGCTCGGCGCCGCCACGCACCTGCTGCTGATGAAGCACCTGCGGCGGGCGTCGTCGCTGGTGCGGCTCGTCGCGACCCTCGGCGTGTTCGCGCTGCTGGTCGGGATCGGCTACCAGCTGTGGGGACGCGGGCAGGACCTCGTCGTCTCCCCGCTTCCGCACGAGCCGCACCACCTGTTCGGCGCGGACGCGGGGATCGGCGAGGACCGCTTCTGGGTCATCGGCATCGCCGCCGTCCTGACGGTCGGCCTGGTCGCGCTGTTCCGGTGGACGCCGTTCGGGCGCTCCACCGAGGCGATCGCGGAGAACCCGGTGGCCGCGGCGGCGCTCGGCAAGTCGCCGGACGTGGTCGCCACGGCCAACTGGGTGCTCGGCGCCGTCCTGGCGTCCCTGGCCGGGATCCTGGTCGCGCCGATCCTGTTCCTCAGCGTCGAGGCGCTGTCCCTGATCGTCCTGCGCTCGCTGGCGGCGGCGCTCGTCGGCCGGTTCTACTCGTTCTGGAAGACGCTCGCCGCGGCGCTGGTCATCGGCGTCGTCGAGACGCTGCTGGCGCGCTACATCACCAATGAGGGCCCGCTGGCGCCGTTCGTCTCCGACGACCGGCTGCTGTTCGGGGCGTTCACCGCCCAGTCGGTGTCCCACTCCGCCGCGTTCCTCATGATCGTGGTCGTGCTCTTCGTCGCGGGCCGCAACCTGCCCGCGCGCGGAGAACTGCTCGACCGGCTGCCCGTGCTGGGCACGGGACGGATCTCCCTGCCCGGCCTGCTGGTGGCGGTGGCGCTGACCGTCGCCCTCATCCTGGCGGTGCCGTCGTCGTGGGCGGCATCGATCCAGGTCAGCCTGGCCGCCGCGATGATCTGCCTGTCGCTGGTGGTGGTCACCGGCCTCACCGGGCAGATCTCGCTGGCGCAGATGGGCCTGGCCGGCACCGGCGCGTGGATCGCCGGGAAGCTCGTCCAGACGCAGTCGTGGCCGTTCGTCCCGGCCCTCGTGGCCGCCGTGGTCATCACCACCGTGGTCGGGGTCGTGGTCGCCGTCCCCGCGCTCCGCACCCGGGGGGTGAACCTGGCGCTGCTGACCTTCGGCCTGACGGTCGTGCTGTCCCAGCTGATCCTGCAGAACCCGGCCCTCACCGGCGGGCTGGAGGGGATCGACATCGGCAAGCTGAGCGTGTTCGGCCTCCCCATCGACGGGTTCGACCATCCGCGCCGGCTGGCCTTCGTCACGCTGGCGGTCCTCATCGCGGTCTGCGTCGCGGTGGCGAACGTCCGGCGCTCCGGCACCGGGCTGCGGCTGATCGCGCTGCGCAGCAACGAGCGGGCCGCCGCGGCGCTCGGCCTCAACAGCGCGGCGATCAAGGTCTACGCGTTCGGGCTCGGGGCGGCGCTCGCCGCGCTCGGCGGCGTGTTCCTGGCCTTCCGGCAGCAGAACCTGGTGCTGACCGAGTTCTCGCCGTTCTCGTCGGTGCAGCTGGTCGTCTACACGGTGATCGGCGGGATCGGCTACGTGATCGGCGCGATCGGGGCCGGCACGTTCGCCCCCGGGGGCATCGGCGGGCAGATCCTGCACTCGTTCGGGCTCGGCACCAACGCGCTGGAGATCGTCTCGGGCGCCATGCTGCTGCTGATCATTCTCGCGAACCCCAGCGGGATGGCCTTCGAGCAGGTCAGAGCCGTCTCGATGGTCCGCGAGCGGGTCGGGTCCCGGCGGCGCCGGGCACCCGCGGCGGTCGCGCCGCCCGTCCTCGGGCAGGGCGGGGAGGCGCCGCGGGCCGAGCGCTCGGAGAGCGCCCGCACCCTGGAGGTCGACGGGCTGAGCGTCCGCTTCGGCCGGGTGCGCGCGGTCGACGAGGTGAGCCTGCGCGTCCGGCCCGGCGAGGTCGTCGCGCTGATCGGGCCGAACGGCGCCGGCAAGACGACGGTGATCGACGCGCTGACCGGCTTCGTCAAGCCGGAGCGCGGCGCGCGGATCCGGCTCGGCGAGCACGCCCTGGAGGACTGGGGCGCCGCGCGCCGGGCGCGTGCCGGGCTCGTCCGCTCCTTCCAGTCCCTGGAGCTGTTCGAGGACCTGACCGTGCTGGAGAACCTCCTCGTGACGTCGGGGAGCCCGGCGCGGCGGTACGTCACCGACATGGTCCGCCCGCGCATCCCGCGGCTGACGGCCGCCGGGGAGGCCGCCGTCCAGGAGTTCGGCCTCGCCGAGGACCTGGCGCGGCTGCCCGACGAGCTGCCGCACGGGCGGCGCAGGCTGCTGGCGATCGCCCGCGCCGTGGCGTCCGACCCGGCCGTGCTGCTCCTGGACGAGCCCGCCGCGGGCCTCGGCGAGGAGGAGACGGCCGAGCTGGCCAGGCTGATCCGGCGGCTGGCCGACACCCTCGGCATCGCCGTCCTGGTGATCGAGCACGACATGTCGTTCGTGCAGACCTGCGCCGACCGGATCGCGGTGCTCAACTTCGGGCGGCTGATCGCGGACGGCGCGCCGGAGGAGATCCTCCGGGACCCGGCCGTGGTCGAGGCCTACCTCGGAACCGACGCGCGGGCAGAGCCGGAAAGGGCGTGAGGACCATGCTGCTGAAGGTCGAAGGGATGTCCGCCGGGTACTCGGGCGTGGACGTCATCCGCGATCTCGACCTGACCATCGACAAGGGCGAGGTCGTCGCGCTGCTCGGCCCGAACGGTGCCGGGAAGACCACGACGCTGCTCGCGCTGGCGGGGGTGCTCGCGCCGACGTCCGGGCGGGTCCTGTACCGGGACGCCCCGCTGCGCGGCGCGCTGCACCAGCGGGCGCGGCGCGGCGTCTCCTACATCAGCGAGCAGGGCTCGGTGTTCAGCCGGCTGACGACGCTGGCCAACCTGCGGCTCGGGCCGGGCCCGGTCGCCGACGCGCTGGCGCTGTTCCCCGAGCTGGAGCCGCTGCTCAAGCGGCGCGGCGGGCTGCTGTCCGGCGGTGAGCAGCGGATGCTCGCGCTGGCCCGGAGCCTGGCGGGCAGACCGGATCTGCTGCTGGTGGACGAGCTGTCGCTGGGCCTCGCCCCGCTGATCGTGCGGCGGCTGCTGGAGCGGCTGCGCGCGGCCGCGGACGAGGCCGGGACGGCGGTGCTGATCGTCGAGCAGCACGCCTCGCAGGTGCTGGCGGTCAGCGACCGCGGGTACGTGCTGCGCCGCGGCCGGCTGTCGCTGTCCGGCACGGGCGCCGAGCTGCTGGCCTCTCCCGAGGCCCTCCAGGCGGCCTACCTGGGGGCGGGCGCGGACGCCTCGTCCGGCTGACCGCCGCGTACGGACCGGCGGCGTGCCGGGGACTGGGCGGAGTCCCCGGCACGCCGCTTCCGCGTGCCCGTGTACAGATGCCTGTGCCGCGTTGCGCGGGTCAGCGGGGGAGGCCGAGGCCGCGCCGGGCGATGATGCCGCGCTGGATCTCGCTCGTCCCGCCGTAGATCGTCGTGCCGAGGGAGAAGCGGAGCGCGTGCTCGACCCGCCCGCCCTCGGGCGCGCCGGGGGACAGCCGGCTGCGCACGGCGTCCGGGCCGAGGAGGTCGAACAGGTCCTCGGCGGCCCGGGTCAGCGCCTCGGAGCTGAACAGCTTGGCCATCGGCCCCTCAGCCACGGGCACGTCGCCCCGCTGCGCCATGGCCGCCGCGCGCCGCTGGAGCAGCAGCGACACCTCGGCCTCGGCGGCGCACCGGCCGAGCCGCTCCCGCACGTCCGGGTCCTCGATCCGCGGCCGCCCGGACCCGCCGCGGGCGGTGCGCGCCCAGCCCTCCGCCGCCTCCAGCAGGCCGAGCATCGAGGCGCCGAAGCCGGTCGAGTGCTCCTCCTGGAGCGCCTCGCCCAGCACGCGCCAGCCGCCGCCGACCTCGCCGATCCGCCAGTCGTCATGGACCCGCGCGTCGCGGTAGTAGGTGATGTTCGTCCGCTCGCCGGAGATGGTGCGCACGGCCTGGACCTCGATGCCGGGCTGGTCGAGCGGGACGAGGAAGACCGTCAGCCCCCCGTGCTTGGACGAGGCGTCGGTCCGCGCCAGGAGGAACACGTGGTCGCCGATGTGGGCGTTGGTCGTGAACATCTTGGAGCCGTTGACGACCCACTCGTCGCCGTCGCGCACCGCGCGGGTCCGCGCGGCGGCGAGGTCCGACCCGCACTCGGGCTCGGTGAACCCGAGCACGATGAGGATCTCCCCGCGCAGCGCCCTCGGGATGATCTCCGCCCGCTGCCGGTCGGTCCCGGCGTGCAGGATCGCGCGGGCGACCATGTGCGTCGTGCTGACCCCGTACGTGGGGGCCTCCGCCTTGCTCAGCTCCTCCTCGACCACGCACCGGTCGAGCGGGTCGCAGGGACGGCCGCCCCACTCCTCGGGCCAGCCGAGAGCGAGCAGCCCCGCCTCGTGCATCGCGCGGACGAACCCGTCGTCATGGGCCACGCCCGTCCGGTGGCAGCGCTCGGCCAGCTCTTCTGTCAGGTGCTCCTTGAGGAACGCCCTGACCTCCGCGCGCAGCGACTCGCCTCGTTCTCCTATGCGGAAGTCCACTGTTCCCCCATCTGTGCGGCGCCGTACCGGCGGTCGGCCGCCCTGCGGTAGGCGGCGCGCGGTTCGAGGCAGACGGCCCCCCACGCCCGCGCGCGCCGGTAGTAGAGCTGGATGTCGTACTCGTCGGTGAAGCCGTAGCCGCCGTGGAAGTGCAGCGCGCGGTACGTCGCGTCGCGGGCCGTCTCGGTCGCGAACGCGAAGGCCATGGCCGCCAGCTCGGCGAACCGCTCCGGCTCCGCGTCGTGCGCCCACGCCGCCTCGTGGCTCAGCAGCCGGGCGCCGTCGACGGCGGTGGCCGAGTCGGCGAGGGCGTGGGCGATGGACTGGAACGAGCCGATGGGGACGCCGAACGCCCGGCGCTCCTTGACGTAGCCGACGCCGATCTCGACGGCGCGGGCGGCGACGCCGACCTGCGCGGCCGCCGTGAGCAGCAGGAACTCGTCCAGCGCGGCCTCGTAGGCGGCCGCGGCGACCGGCCCCGACGCGAGCGGCTCGGCGTCCGGGCCGAGGCGCAGGTCGGCGAGCGGCATCGAGCCGAGGTTCCCGGCCTGGGCGTGCCCGCCCGGGGACCGGACGAGCAGCAGCCGGTCCCCGTCCATCACCAGTGCGTCATCGGCGACCGCCCCGGCCGGTACGAGTGCGGCCACGCCGTCTCGGGCCGGATGGACGGCCAGGGTCACGGTGCGCCCGCCCGCCAGTGCCGCGGCGAGCACGGCGGCGGCGGGCGGCGTGTCCAGCCTGGCCAGGAGTCGCGCGGCGACCTGCGCCTCCACGATCGGGGCGGGGGCGATGAAGCGTCCCTGGACCTCGGCGACGAGCGCGAGGTCGAGCGGCGCCGCACCCCAGCCGCCGTCCTCCTCGCCGACGGCCATGGCCACGGCACCCGCGTCGCGCACCGCGTTCCACAGCCGCGGATCGAAGCCGAGCGGCTCGGCCGCGCGCACGCGGGACGGCGACGCCGCGTCCCCGAAGAGGGCGGTGAAAGACGCGACGAGCTGGCGTTGCTCGTCGCTCAGACCAACATCCATGCCGGAATCCAGTTCCTGGTTCTATGTCTGGACGATCCCGTTCCGGGTCGCCCGCAGGCCGTTCAGCTCGGCGTCCCACCCGTCGGCCGGGACGCCCGCCGCGCGCAGCGGCCCCTTCATGATCTTGTTGGAGGCCGACCTCGGCAGTTCGGCGGTGCACGCGATGAAGCGGGGGACGGCGAAGTAGGGCAGCCGCTCCGCCAGGTAGCGGAACAGGTCGGCCGGGTCGGGCGGGCCCTCCGGGTGGGGGACCACCAGCAGCAGGACCTCGTCCTCGCTGTGCTCGCTGGGCACCCCGACCGCGGCGGTCTCGGTGACCTGCGGGTGCGTGTTCGCCGCGGCCTCGACCTCCAGCGAGGATATGTTCTCGCCGCGGCGGCGGATGCTGTCGCGGATGCGGTCGACGAGGAAGAACTCGCCGTCGGCCGTCCTGCGGACGGCGTCCCCGGTGTGGAAGTAGGAGTTCCGCCAGGCCTCCGCCGTGGCCTCCGGGCGGCCGAGGTAGCCCTGGAACATCGTCCAGGGCTCGTGCGGGCGGACGACGAGTTCGCCGATCCGCCCGTCCGGGACCGGCCGGTCGTGCTCGTCCACGACCAGGGCCTCGAACCCCGGGCGCACCCATCCCAGCCCGCCGGCGCCCGACACCCCGTGCGGGGCCGCGAGCGGCGTCGCGGCCTCCGTGCTGCCGTAGCCGGCGCAGTACGCGACCCCGAACCGCTCGCAGAAAGCGTCGACGTCCGCCGGGACGGGCGCCAGGCACACCTTGCGCAGGCCGCTGGACCGCTCCAGTGGGCTCGGCGCCTGCGCCTCAAGGAAGCGCGCCATGGCGCCGGTGAGCACGGCGAAGGTCGAGCCGCTCTGGACGATGTCCTCCCAGAAGCCCGACGCCGTGAACCGGGGGCTGATGTAGGCGCGCGCACCGGCGATCAGGGCGTTGTACACGCCCCACAGCTGCCCGCCCACATGGAACAGCGGCATCGCCACGTAGCTGGTGTCGTCGAACTCCACCGCGCCGATGTACACGGGGCTCGCGTATCCGTACGCCTGGGCGTGGGGGACGAGGACGCCCTTGCTCGGCCCGGTCGTCCCGGACGTGTAGAACACCGCTGCGGTGTCCCAGGGCGCGGCGTCCTCGACCGTGGGCTCACCCTCGGGCAGGTCGAACCGGCCGCGGCCGCTCTCCGCGGGGACGTGCTCGATGACGCTGCCGCGCAGCCGTCCGCCGTCCGCCGCCGCCAGGCGGCCGAGGTAGTGCGTCTCGGTGATCGCCGCGACGGCGCCGCTGTCCCGCACGACGTGGTCGAGGAACCCGCCGGCGAACGCGGTGTTCACCGGGACCTCCACCGCCCCGGCGCAGGTCAGGCCGAGCCAGGCGAGGATCGCGTCGACATGGTTGTCCAGCATCAGCAGTACCCGGTCGCCTGGCCGGATGCCGTGGGCGCGCAGGCTCCCCGCCAGCGCGGCGGCCTCGTCCAGCAGCGCGCCGTAGCCGATCTCGGCGCCGGGCCCGGCGATCGCCGGGCGGCCGGGATGCCGCTCGGCCCGCTCCCGCAGTACGTGGACGACGGTGCGCCTTTCCAAAGGCGGCAGCGAGCCTTCGAAGGACGGTTTCACGGTGCCTCCCCGCTCACAGATCTCGTGGGTTCCGTCTCGAAGCGCAGCACGCCGCTGACGGCCGTCCGGCCCTGCCCGTTGCGGACCAGCGCCTCGGCGGTCCCGTCGCGGCCGGGGGTGTAGGTGATCGTCAGCCGGTCCGCGTCCGACACCGGGCTCCGGTAGGAGACCTCGGCGCCGCGGAGCCCGCGCAGGCCCACCGGGCCGAGGGTGCGCTCGGCGAGCCTGGCGACGATGCCGAGGGTGACCTCCCCGGGCAGCGCGGGCGCGGCCAGCCCGAGTTCGCGCGCCCGGTCCGGGTCGATGTGCATCGCGTCCTGCACGCTTCCGGCGGCGGTCAATCCCAGCAGGGTGCGGAAGACCGCCGCCTGGTAGGGGTGGACCCTCTCCCGCACCGTGACCGCCCTGCCGCCGCCCGGGGAGGGATCCGCGCCGGTCGCCGGGGGCGTCGGCCGCCGCGCCGGGGGCGGCTCGCCGGGAAGGCGGAAGTGCACGTCGAGCGACGACCGGGCGATCCGCTCGCCGTCCGCGCGGGTCTCGACGTCGAGCGTCAGCACCAGCCGGTCGCCGGAGCGTTCCTTGACGCGGAGATCGGCCGACGCCCGCGCCCCGGCGCACTCGGGGGCGAGCGGGCGGTCGAGGGAGACGCGCCACGCGCGGGCGAAGGAGGGGAGGCCCGCGTCCTGGACGCCGGCGGCGAAGTCGGTGAGCGCGGCGTGCGCGAAGCGGGTCGCGAACGTCGGCAGCGTCGTGAAGCCGGGCGCCGACTCCCAGACGAGCGAGCGGGCGTTGCGCGCGTCCGCCCCGGTGGCGATGGCGTAGGTGATCGTGTCCCGCAGCGACCACCGCACGGGGTACGCGCGCCGCTCCCAGCGGTCCACGAGACGCAGGATCTCCGAAACGCCGTCGGGCACGGCACCTCCTCGGGGTCTGTCCGCGAAACCCAATCCAATTTCGACGTCGTTGTCAATAGACGGCCGCAGGGCGTAGATTGCCTGCGGGCGCCGCGCCGGACCGCGCGGCGCGGTCGCCGCAATCGGATCGGTCGGGAGTGAGGACGATGGGGGCTGGTGGCGAGCGGGCCGCGGCGGAGGAGCCGGCGCGGCCCTGGGACCAGGACGAACTGCTCCGGCTGATGGACGTCCGGCCCGCCGGGCCGGGCCGGTACACGGCGCCTCCGCACGGGGGCGCCGAACGCAACGTGGTGGAGGCCGGCCAGCTCCTCGCGGACGCCGTCGTCGCGGCCGCCAAGGAGATCCCCGACCAGCGGGTGACCTCGGCGTCAATGGTGTTCTCACGGGCCGCCGGCCACGACAAGGGCATCGCCGTCGACCTGGACGTGGTGCACCGGGGCCGGACCTATTCCACCGTCCAGGCGCGGGTGACGCAGAAGGACAGGCTCCGGTGCGCGGGGCTGATCCTCATGGGCGCCGACGCCGACGACCTGGTCACCTCGACCGCGCCGATGCCCGACGTCCCGCGGCCGGACGAGGTGCGCCCCTTCGGGCCGCCCGGCATGCGGGTGCGGGGCCGCGAGCTCCGCGTCGTCGACGACGCCTACGACTGGGACCCGCAGCACGTCGGGCCGCCCGAACTGCTGGTGTGGACCCGCTTCGCCGCCGCGCCCGCGGCGTCCTACCTGCACACCGCGCTGATGACGCACTCGGTCACGCACTGGACGATCGCCGCGGCGCTGCGTCCGCACGCCGGGTACAGCGAGGCGATGGCGCACAAGACGATCTCCACGGGGATCTCCAAGGCCACGGTCGCCTACCACGACGACATCGACGTCTCCCGGTGGTTCCTCTACGCGAACCAGGTCGTCTACACCGGGCGCGGGACGACCCAGAGCGAGGGCCGCGTCTACGCCGAGGACGGCCGGCTGGTGGCGTCGTACGCCGTGCACGGGATGATCCGCCCCCTGGTGCGCCGCCCCGGCGCCCCGGACATGGTGCTCTGATTCACCCGTCCGTTGATTTTGACATCGACATCGATATATTCTGGCGGCGAGCCGACCGCCCCCGCAGGAGCGGACGCCGCCGAGCGGGCTACCACCGGTCCCCGGGCTCCCGCGCAAGAGGCGATATTCCGACCGGAGAGGGAGACGATCCATGCCGTCACGTGACCTGCCGTATCCGCTGTTCGACGCGGACAACCACCTGTACGAGACCGAGGACGCCTTCACCCGGTACCTGCCGAAGCAGTACCAGGGCGCCATCGAGTACGTGCAGGTCCGCGGCCGCACGAAGATCGCGATCCGGGGGCAGATCAGCGAGTACATCCCGAACCCGACGTTCGAGAAGGTCGCCCGCCCTGGGGCGCAGGAGGACTACTTCAAGAACGGCAACCCCGAGGGCAAGTCGTACCGGGAGATCGTCGGCAGGCCGATCGAGTCGATCCCGGCGTTCCGCGAGCCCGGGCCCCGGCTGGAGCTGATGAACGAGCAGGGCATCTCGCGGACCCTGATGTTCCCGACGCTCGCCAGCCTCCTCGAAGACCGGATGCGGGACGACCCGGAGCTGACCCACGCCGCCGTCCACTCCCTGAACCAGTGGCTGGACGAGGTCTGGTCGTTCAACTACAAGGACCGCATCTACACCGCCCCGGTGATCACCCTCCCGATCGTCGAGGAGGCCGTGAAGGAACTGGAGTGGTGCCTGGAGCGCGGCGCGCGCGTCGTGCTGGTCCGCCCCGCGCCCGCGTTCGGCGTGGCCGGCCCCCGCTCGGTCGCGCTGCCGGAGTTCGACCCGTTCTGGAAGCTCGTCCAGGACAGCGGCACGATGGTGGCCTTCCACTCCTCCGACAGCGGCTACCAGCGGTACACCGCCGACTGGGAGGGCAAGCAGCGCGAGTACCTGCCGTTCACGCTGCAGCCGTTCCGCGAGATCGGGCAGTGGCGCGCGATCGAGGACACGGTGGCGTCGCTGATCTGCCACGGCTGCCTGTCCCGCTTCCCCGACCTGAAGATCGCCACCATCGAGACCGGCTCGTCGTGGGTGGGGCCGCTGCTGGAGAAGCTGCAGACCACCTTCAAGAAGATGCCGCAGGGCTTCGACGAGGACCCGGTGGAGCAGATGCGCCGGCTGATCCACGTGAGCCCGTTCATCGAGGACGACATGGCCGCGCTCGCCGACCTGCTCGGCATCGACCGGGTGCTGTTCGGGTCGGACTTCCCGCACCCCGAGGGCAAGGCCGACCCGATCACCTACGTCGACGACCTCGCCCACCTCGACGACGAGGCCAAGGCCAAGATCATGGGCGGGAACCTCTCCCGCCTCATCCCCGCGTGACCTGACCGTCCCCGGGGCCGCCCGCCCGCCGTGGCCTCGGCACGACGCCACGGCGCCGAAAGGTCCGCCGCCACCCCCGGGCGGCGGGCCTTTCTCCACCCTCCGGGCGGTCGCAGACACGGACGCGGGCCGTGCGGGGCCCGGTTCCGGACGAAGGAGCGACCAAGATGACGAGGGCTCTCGCCGGCCTCTACCTGCCGCAGGTCCGGATGGACTTCGCGGCCATCGAACGGCGCGCGCGGGTCGCCGAGGAGGCGGGCTTCCACTCCGCCTGGTTCATCGACCACCTCGCGCCGCCCGCCGCCCGCGATCTCGACCTGCTCGACGCCTGGACGGTCGCGACGGCGGTCGCCATGCGCACCGAGCGGCTGCGCGTCGGCCACCTCGTCCTGTGCGCCGAGTTCCGCCACCCGGCGGTCCTGGCGAAGATGGCCGCCAGCCTCGACGTCGTCTCCGGCGGGCGCCTGGAACTCGGCCTCGGCTGGGGGTCGGTCGCCCGGGAGCTCACCGACTACGGATTCCCCGACCCCGGCCCGGAGGCCCGCGCCGGCCGGCTCGCCGAGACCATCGAGATCCTCCGCCTGCTGTGGACCGGCGAACCGGTCGACTTCGACGGCGCGCACTGGACGCTCCGGGACGCGGTCTGCCGGCCCCGCCCCGCGGCCGGCCGGGTGCCGATCCACATCGGCGGCGCCGGCCGCCGCCTCACGATGCCGCTGGTCGCCGGACGGGCCGACTGGTGGAACTGCCCGTCGAGCGCCGCGGACCGCCTCGCCGAACTCCGCCCGTCGGCCGGCTCGGCGCGGGTCTCCGTCCAGCACCCGATCGGCCTGGCCGCCTCCTCGGCCGCCCGGGACGAGGTCGTCGAGACCGCGCACCGCCGCTTCGGCGCCTGGGGCGGGGTCATCGCCGGGACCCCCGACGAGGTCGCCGCCGCGCTGGCCCGCGAACGCGAGGCCGGGGCCGAGCTCTTCGTGTGCCAGTTCCACGACTTCGGCGCCCCGGAGACGATCCGGCTCTTCGCCGAGGAAGTGCTGCCGGCGCTCGGATGACCGACCACCCTCGAAAGGCGCGGAACTTGACCACCAGCACCGATCCGGACAGGTCCGCGGCCATGCTCGCGGAACTGGGCTTCACGACGAGAATGGCCGGCGGCGAACTGCACGGCGCGGCCTCGATCACCGCCGCGATGCACGTCCCGGGCGTCCCGCGGCTGCGGACGTCCATCCTCGCCGTGTGGACCGACACGCTGACCGGTCTGCTGGCCACGCAGGTGACGGCCCCTCGCGTGCCGGTGACCCTGGAGCTCGACGTGCAGCTGTACCGTCCCGCCCCGGCGGAGGGGACCGTCGAGGGGGTCGCCAGAGCCGTCAAGGTCGGCCGCTCCGTGTTCGTGGCCGACGTCGAATTCAGCTCGTCCGGGGAACCGCTGGCGATCGCGAGCGCGTCCTTCATGATGGCGCCGGACCCCGGGCTCACCGTGCCGGACGCCTTCAGCGTCGAGCTCCCGGCGCCGCCGGAACCGCTGGCCACGCCGCTCGCCGAGCGCGCGGGCTGCGTACGCCGCGGCCCGGGCGTCGCCGTCCTGCCCCGCTCCGCGGACGGCCTGAACATCTCCGGCACGATCAACGGCGGCCTCATCGCCCTGGCCGCGGAGGAGGCCGCGCTGTCGCTGGCGCCGGGCGGCACCCTGGCCTCGCTCGGCCTGCGCTACCTCCAGCCGGCGCGCACGGGACCCGTCGTCGCCACGGCTCGCCTGCGGGACGGCCTGGGCCGGGTCGAACTGCGCGACTCCGGCAACGGCGACCGCCTCACCGGCACCGCGACCGCCAGAACCTTCGGGACGGCGGCCTAACCTGCCGCCCGGACGGGGTGGAGGACCTCGCCGGCGAACCGGCGCAGGCCGTCCAGTGCCTCCCGGGAACGAGCCCAGGGCGCGACGATCAGGCGGGTCACCCCCGCCTCGGCATAGGCGCCGACCTCGTCCGCCCGGCTGATCCGCGCGCCGGGCAGCGTTACCTCGACCGGCGTCGTCCGCCCCTCGCGTTCGGCCAGCTCGCGCAGCCGCGCCAGGGACCGGGGGAGCCGCTCCAGCGTGTGGTTCATCGGCATCCACCCCGTGCCGACGGTGGCCGCCCGGCGCAGCGCCGCCGCCCCGTCGCCGCCGATGTGCAGCGCCGGTCCCGGCCGCTGCACCGGCTTCGGCTCGAACGCCACGGGCCCGAAGTCGAAGAACTCGCCGTGGTGCTCCACCACGTCCTCGCTCCACAGGCGGCGGCAGACCGCGATCGCCTCGTCCACCCGAGCCCCGCGGCGGTCGAAGTTCAGGCCCACGGCCTCCCACTCCGCGCGCAGCCAGCTCGCCCCCACCCCGAAAGCCAGCCGCCCGCCGGACAGGACGTCCACCGTCGCCGCCGCCCGCGCGGTCACGAACGGATGCCGCAGCCCGATGTTGTACACGCACGTGCCGAGCTTCAGCCGGGCCGTCCGTGCCGCCAGGTGGCTCAGCACTCCCAGCGCGTCGAACACCGGGACGTCCGGCCGCAACGGCGGATGCTCGGCGTCCCGGTGCGGGCTCCCCGCCACCTCGACCGGCAGGACCAGGTGCTCGGGGAGCCAGACCGACTCGAACCCGAGCCGCTCCGCCTCCTCCGCCACCTCGCCCCACAGCCGCGGGCTGACGGCGCCGAGCTGGACCCCGAACTCCATCGCGGTCACTGGCCCTTGACCTTGTCCTTCATCCCCGTGAGCTGCATGAGGACGGGCAGGCCGCTCTCGCTGAGGGCGTTGCCGTGCCCGGTCTCGTGGATGTCGAAGACCGACTGGATCGCGGCGTAGAAGCCCTGCACATCGAGGGTCTGGTTGACGGCGCGCTTGGCCTGCCGCAGTGCGAACGGGTGCATCTGCGCGATCTGCCCGGCCAGCTCCATGGCCGCCGTGTCGAGGTCGTCCAGCGGTACGACCCGGTTGACCATGCCGACCTTCTCGGCCTCCTCGGCGGTGACCGGCCGCCCGGTGAACAGGATCTCCTTGGCCTTGCGCGGCCCCAGCTCCCAGGTGTGCCCGTGGTACTCCACACCCCCGATGCCCATGTGCACCACCGGGTCGGAGAACTGCGCGTTCTCCGCCGCCACGATCAGGTCGCACGGCCAGCACAGCATCAGCCCGCCCGCGATGCACTTGCCCTGCACCGCCGCGATCGACGGCTTGGGGACGTTGCGCCACCGCAGCGTGTACTCCAGGTACCGGCGCGCCTCGATGTTGTAGATGTACTCAAGGGTGAGCTTCTCCGGCGCGGGACCGCCGCCCTTCAGGTCGTGCCCGGCGGAGAAATGCCTGCCGTTGGCCTTCAGCACGATGACGCGCACCTCGTCGTCGGCGGCGGCGCGGGTCCATGCGGCGTCGAGGTCGTCCAGCAGTTCCATGGTCTGCGCGTTGGCGGCCTCGGGGCGGTTCAGCGTGATGACCGCCACCCGGTCCCTGACCTCGTACAGAATCTGCTCCATCGGGCTCTCCCCATCCACTTCGCGCCAAGGACCACGACTTTTTAACTTCGGCGTCGATTTCAATATTCGACCACCGTGCGAGACCGTGTCAAGGACATCGCCGCCCGGCGCGGAGCGGGCCGTCCGGGCCGGCTTCCGCGTGCCCGCCGGCGGTCTCAGGGCGCTCTGAGGAGGTGCCGGCCCCGGCTGGTCAGGCGGTGCATGACGTGGGCGCCGTCCCGCTCGCTGCGGACCAGGTCCGCGTCCCGGAGCACCTTCAGGTGGCCGCTGACGGTGGACGCCGGCATGCCCAGCCGCACGGCGAGCGAACCCGTGGTGAACGTACCGGTCAGGGCGCCGAGCACCCGTGCCCGGCCCGTGCCCAGCAGGGCGGCGAGCACGTCCGCGCGGTCGGCGCCGGCCCGGGAATCCGGCGGCGGGCCGCCGATCGGATAGACGACCACCGGCGGCAGGCTGGGGTCGGCGATGGCGATCGGCGTCGTGTGGCAGAAGAAGGACGGGATCAGCCGGACGCCGCGTCCCCTCAGGTACAGGTCGGCGTCCACTGGATACGGCGCGCTGAGCACGGGGTCCCGCCACACGAACGGCGTCAGCGCCGCCAGCATCGCCACCGTGCCGCGCTCCAGCGTCTCCGTCCGCCGCTCCCAGTCGGTGGCGACGGTGGCCTCGACCTCGCTCCAGTCCGGCGCGATCAGCCGGGTGTGGAAGTGCAGGACCGCGTCCGCGACCTGGTCGAGCAGGCCGCGGTCGCCCGCGGCGAGCCGCCGGGTCCAGCCGGGGAGCGTCCGGTACCGGGCCGCCTCGCGCAGTTCGCGGGCCAGCCGGGTCCCGGGGGTGGCGCGCAGCGTCCGCAGCGCGGACGCCATCCCCTCCTCCGACTCGGCGGGGGTCAGGAAGTCGGGGAAGTACGCGGCGTCGGCGGGCGCCAGGTCCCGGAGCAGCCGGGACGCCGCGCGCAGGCCGTCGTCCTGCGACCGCGCCGCCGCCTGGCGCCGCCACGGGTGCAGCCGCCGGGGCAGCCGGGCCAGCGGAGTGGTGAGGACGTGGAGCCCGAGGAACGCCTCCCAGACCGGATCGGCGGACCTCGCGACCTGCACGTGCCGGAAATCGCGGTCGCTGAAGTGGATGCGCAGAACGCCGCCCATCGCCCGACGTTAATACTCGGCGGTAACGAGGGGATTTCGACTGGGCCCGAAAAGCTCGGCCGCACTCAGTCCGCCGGGCTCTTACCATCCGCTGTGCCATTCCGTACCGACCTTCCTCCCGACCGAGGCAGCGAGAACCCCCACCAGGAGGTCCGGGTGAGCCAGTCGAACATCTCCCGCCGGCAGGTGCTGAAGACCGCCGGCGCCGCGACCGCCGCGGCCGCGCTCGGCGGCGCGGGCGTCATCGGATCCGCCACCGCCGCCCACGCGGCCCGTGACGGTTTCGGCCTGCGCATCGTCGAGCACGACGAGCGAGACCCCCGCATGAAGTACTACCGGTTCGCGACCGACGCGATCGGATGGAACCCCGGGGTCAACGTCCTCCTCCCCGACGACTACTCGAGCGGACGGCGCTACCCCGTCCTGTACCTGTTCCACGGCGGCGGCCTCGACCAGGACTTCATCACCTTCGACCGGTGGGGCATCCGCTCCCTCAGCGCCGGCAAGCGCCTCATCATCGTCATGCCCGACGGCGGGCACACCGGCTGGTACAGCAACCCCGTCTCCTCCAACGTCGGCCCCCGCAACTGGGAGACGTTCCACATCGCCCAGCTCCTGCCCTGGGTCGACGCGAACTTCCGCACCTACGCCGAATACGACGGGCGCGCCGTCTCCGGGTTCTCCATGGGCGGCTTCGGCGCGCTGAAGTACGCGGCCAAGTACTACGGCCACTTCGCCTCCGTCAGCTCCCACTCCGGCCCCGCGAGCCTGCGCCGCGACGCGGGCCTCGTCGTGCACTGGGCGAACATCAGCTCCGCGGCCGTCGACCTCGCCGGCGGCACCGTCTACGGGGTGCCGCTGTGGGACGAGGCCAGGGTCAGCGCCGACAATCCCGTGGAGCGCGTCCCCAGTTACCACCACAAGCGGGTCTTCCTCGTCGCCGGGACCAGCCCCGACCCGGTGAACTGGGCCGACTACGTCCAGGAGACACAGGTGCTCGCCGGCCAGCGGGAGTTCCGCGCCCGCCTCGGCGCCGCCGGGATCCCGCACGAATGGCACGAACTCCCCGGCGGCCACGTCCTCCGCGGGGACATGCTCCGCCGCGATCTCGACGGCGTCATAGCCCGGCTCCGCAAGGCCTGACCGCCCCAACCCGACGGCTCCGCCCTGACCGCCCGCCCCGACCG
>NZ_SMKB01000150.1:0-17795 GCF_004348575.1 Actinomadura sp. 7K534 | reverse complement strand
GCCCCGCCCCGTCACCGAGCCGCCGCAAGCTTTCGACCACAAGTTCGAACGATCTGGCTACGCTGGGTGCACCCCTTCTCTACGATGACCGGGAGCAGATCGTGAGGGAGGAGTCACGCAACGTGAAAGGTCTGTCGCAGGAGGAATTGTCGCAGTTGCCGGACACGCCCTACAACTTGTGGGTGCGCGGTGAACTCGATGATTACGTCGACGCCCCCGAAGGATCGCGGATCGAGATCATCGGAGGAGAAGTCGTCGTGTCCCCGCCCCCCGAGTTCTCCCACAACGCCATCTCCGGGGAGATCAACTCCGCTCTTGTCCGCGCCCACGTACTCAAAGACGGTTTCACATGGAAGACCGACAACGGGAGCGGGCTGTCCCTTGTCGGAGTCGGCGACGGGTTTGTTCCGGATCTGATGGTCCTGGACGAGGAGGTGTTCCTGGCCGCCTGGCGGTCCGGGGTCAAGAGGCTGGTTCCCGACCAGGTAGAACTCGTCCTGGAGGTCACCTCCCACAGCAACGCCGCGAACGACCAGGAGCCCGTCGGGCGGACGTGCGCCAACAACAAGTGGAACGGCTGTGCCGCTGCCGAGATCCCCTACTACCTGCTGGTCGACCGCTCTCCGAAGGTCGCACGCACCATTCTCTACTCCATTCCGGAGCAGGCTTTGGGGGCCTACCTGCACCAGGAGTCCTGGGCGTTCGGGGAGACGATCCACCTCCCCGACCCGTTCGACATCGAGATCGAAACTAGGGAGTGGAAGCCGTGGAGCGAGTGAGTAGCGCAAAGCCCGCACGCTTCGGCAAGCCATGGAGGAAATGCGGGCACCTGAAGAAGGCCTACCGCGAACAGTGGGAGTACGACAACAGCGAAGTCACACTGGAGGCGAGGGAAGACGAGTAGCCGTCCTCACAGGGTCTGGGTTAGGGCCTTGATGGGCATTTGTAGGTCGGTGAGGAGTTGTAGGTCCTTTTCCGCCGGGCGGCCGAGGGTGGTCAGGTAGTTGCCGACGATGATGGCGTTGATGCCGCCGAGCATTCCTTCGCGGGTGCCGAGGTCGCCGAGGGTGAGTTCGCGGCCGCCGGCGTAGCGGAGGATGGTGCGGGGCAGGGCGAGGCGGAACGCGGCGATCGTCTTCAGCGCCTCCGGGCCCTCGACCAGCGGGAGGTCGGCGAACGGGGTGCCGGGGCGGGGCGCCAGGAAGTTCAACGGGACCTCGTCGGGCTCCAGCTCGGCGAGCTGGCCGGCGAACTCGGCGCGCTGCTCGACGGTCTCGCCCATGCCGACGATGCCGCCGCAGCACACCTCCATCCCGGCCTCCTTGACCATGCGGAGGGTCTCCCAGCGCTCCTCCCACGAGTGGGTGGTGACGACGTTGGGGAAGTGGGAGCGGGCCGTCTCCAGGTTGTGGTTGTAGCGGTGGACGCCCATCGCGGCGAGTTCGTCCACCTGCTCCTGGGTGAGCATCCCCAGCGAGCACGCGATGTTGATCTCCACGGCGTCGTTGATGGCCTCGATGCCGTCGCGGACCTGCGACATGAGGCGTTCGTCGGGGCCGCGGACGGCGGCGACGATGCAGAACTCGGTCGCGCCGGTCTTCGCGGTCTCCTTCGCCGCCTCGACCAGCTGGGGGATGTTCAGCCACACCGCGCGGACGGGCGACTCGAACTTGCCGGACTGCGAGCAGAAGTGGCAGTCCTCCGGGCAGCCGCCGGTCTTCAGCGACACGATCCCCTCGACCTCGACCTCCGGCCCGCACCAGCGCATCCGGACCTCGTGGGCGAGCGCGAGCAGTTCCCCCAGCCGGTCGTCGGGGAGGGCCAGGCATTCGAGGACCTGGGCGGCGGACAGGCCGCGGCCCTCGTCCAGCACCTGGCTGCGGGCCACATCGAGGATGTCGGTCACGTACTACTCCTTGTCGAGGCCGAAGGTGTCGCGGAAGGCGGCGGCGTCGAAGCCGCCGCCGAGCGAGGGGGCCAGGCCGCGGTGCGCGGCCAGGAGGAACTCCGCCGGGTCCAGCGCGCCCGCGCCCGCGGGCAGCGCGCCCGCCAGCGGCCGGGCCGCGATGGTCTCCAGGTCGCGGATGTTGCTGCGCATCGCGAGGCCGGGGTCGGCCGGCCACTCGCCGATGACGACGCCCGCGAGCTGGACGCCGCGGTGCGCCATCGCCTCCAGCGTCAGCGCCGTGTGGTTGAGGGTGCCGAGGTCGGGGCGGGCCACGACGACGGCGGCGGCGCCGAGCCAGCGGGCGAGGTCCGCGATCGTGTTGCCCTCGTCGTCGTAGCGGACGAGGAGGCCGCCCGCGCCCTCGATGAGCACCAGCCGCCGGTCGCCGGACAGCTCCCGGACCCGCTCGGCCACCTCCGGCAGCCGGACGGGCGGGACGCCGGCGCGGCGGGCCGCGGCGGCGGGCGACAGCGGGTCGGGGAACCGGGCGAACTCGTGGACGTCGTCGAGGCCGGCGAGGCGCCGGACCGCGTCGAGGTCGCCGGGCTCGCCGTCGCGGGCCCCGGTCTGCCCGGGTTTGACCGCGGCGACGGACGCGCCGCGCGTGGCGGCGACCGCGGCCAGCGCCGCGGTGACGACCGTCTTGCCCACGCCCGTACACGTCCCGGTGACCACGAGCACACTCACAAGGCGGCACACTAGCGCGGGGCCGCGGGGCGGAACGCCACCGGATCCCACAGTCTTCGACCGCCGTTTTTGTACCGCCGTCGCCGGGGAACCCGGCGGGGCGGGGTTTCGTCCAAGTCACATGGCCGGTCCGTACCCAGGTTCCCGTCGGGTCCAGGTGGCCGCCTGCGCGGTGCTCGCCTGTACGGCCCTGACCGCGTGCGGCGGCGCGGAGACGTCCGGGCCGCCGCCTCCCTCCTCCTCGCCGACCGCGTCCCGGTCCGCGTCCGGGGAGCCGGCGGCGGAGAGGCTCGTGCTGCGGTGGCGCAAGACCGGCGGCCTCGCGGGCATCGGCGGCCCGGGAAGCGTCCCGGAGTTCTCCCTCTACTCTTCGGGACGCGCGATCGTCGCCGCCGAGCGGCCGGACAGCCGCCCGCCGGACCGGGAACTCACGCAGTACCGCCTGAAGCCGCAGGCGCTCCAACGGCTCCTGGACGGCGCCCGCGCGGCCGGTTTCGACCGCTCCCACACGGTCGGCTCCGACCAGATCGCGGACGCGGTCGTCACCGTCGTCACGATGGGCGACGCGAAGACCAGGATCATCGAGCCGGGGTGGCCGGGCAGCCGGGAGTCGCTGTTCCTCAAGCAGCTCGCCCCGGAAGGCTGGCCCGCGGACGACCAGTCCGCCCCGCCGGAGCCGTACACGCCGCAGCGGACGGCGGTCCTCGCTGGTGAGATCACCGGCGACGGGACCGCCCGGCCATGGCCGCTCGGCCCGCTAGGCGACGGTGTCCCGGCGGCGGGCGCCATCTGCACGCTCGCCCCCTCGGCGAAGGTCCCCGAGACCCGCCCGGGGACCGCGTGGCGCAGCGGCGGCACGACGTACTCCGTCCGCCTGCGCCCGCTCCTCCCGGCCGAGGACTCGTGCGGAGACCTGGACTAGCGCACCGCCCACGGCCCGATCACGCGTCAACGAGCGGCGTCCAGTTCGGCGGCTACCTCGTGGGCGGCGGCGGCGAGGTCGAGGGGGAGCTGGTCCAGGCGGGCGTCCAGGTCGTCGGCGAAGCGGTGGCGTTCCAGGTCCGGGGCCGGGCGGGCCTCGGGCATCCACGCGGAGTGGATCAGGAACGGCATCGTGGTGCCGTTGGGCGGGGCCAGGACGGCGACGGGGCCGCGTCCCACGTCTGAGGCGTCGAAGAGCTCGATCCGGAACCGGTCGTCGTTGTGGACGGCCACGACCAGGTATCCCTCGTGTCCGCCCGGGTTCGTGCCCGCGTAGCGGGTGCCGCCCCGGCCGCGCGGGACGAAGGACGGGGACGTCGGGTAGTCGTCCAGGGAGAACGTCCATTCGGACAGGGCCTTGAGGTCTTCGCGGTCGTGGGTGACGAGGACCGCCGGGGTCTCCTCCGCGGGGAACCGCGAGGGGTCTATGCGGCCCTTGTAGTTGCGGATGGCCCGCTGGTTGATGGCCTCCGGGTGGAAGCCGAGGTAGATGAGGTGGTGCCGGGTCGGGGCGGTCTGGCCCTCGATGCTCCAGTCGATGGCGGACAGCTCGGCCTGCCACCACCGCTCCGGGTCGCCGGCGCGCGCGCGTTCCCGCACCTGGCCGGTCTCCGGGTCGAAATGCAGGACGGTGGTGAGCGCGGCCGTCATGCCGTGGCAGTACATGCCGCGCAGGGCGGGGTCGACCAGGCGGCCGTGGACGTCGATGTCGTCCTCGCGCAGGTACATCCCGATGTCCACGCCTTCGCTGTGCTCCATCACGACCTGGACGCCGTCGGAGTCGTCGTAGCGGGCGTAGAAGTGGTTGACCTCGGGGGCTATGCGGAACTGCTTGCAGGTGACGGTCTCCCGCCCGGGGACGAGGTCGTCCTTGCGGATGAGCAGCACGGGCCCGTCGGGGTTGTTCGCGGTGGTCCGCTCCCCGCCGAAGACCTCGTCGGGGTCGATCTTGTAGGCGGTGTCGGCGAGGACGAGCCAGTCGCGGGTCTGGGTGATGGTGTGCGTGGCCTGCGGCAGCACCGCGCCCTCGACGTCCCAGCGCCGGACGTGCGGGCCCGTCCCGTCGTAGGCGATGACGGAGACGGCGCCGGTCAGCACGTCGCGGCTGATGCTCCACAGGCAGCCGCGCTCGGGGTCGACGACCGGGTGGGCGGTTGTCGAGACGAGCGGCAGGACGGCCTGGTCCATGGCGGGTTTCCAGTCGTCTCGGTGCCCGACCTCGGCGACGAACCGGAGCGTGACGGGGTCGACCTCGACCGGGCGGCCGGCGTCCCAGGTCGCGAAGAGCCGGTCGCCCCACGGCAGCGGCGCGGTGTTGGCGGCGTTGACGAACCCCCAGGGGGAACTCGTGCCGACCGGTCCGGCGGTGAACAGGTCGGGGCGCTTGCGGCGCAGCCGGACCGACGGGGTGTCGAGGACGCGGGCGCGCCAGGCGAAGCGGCCGGGAGGCGCGCCGTCGGTGCCGGCGGTGAGCGACAGCCTGGCCATGATCCCGTCGCCGAAGAACGCGTGCAGCGGGCGGGTCCGCTGGTCGGACGTGCTCACGACGAAGTGCCCGCGGACGTCATCCGGCCACGTTCCGGCGATGACCTCCAGGTCCAGATCGGCAAGGTCCTGCCTGGCGAGAATGGAGCGCGGGACGGGCATCAGGGGCACCTCCGGAGTCGGCTTCCGACAATCAACAGGGTGCGCGTCCACGTCGTCAAGACCCTAACGACTACTGTGCGGGCAAGCGGTCGCTTGTTACGGTGCGTGCATGACTGCTCGGCACGGTGGTGACACGGCGATCGCGGAGATCCGCAGGCACGGCGTCGAAACGATGTTCACGCTGTCGGGCGGGCACGTGTTCCCGCTCTACGACGGCGCGGTAGGCGCGGCCGGCGGCGGGCGGGCCGGCACCGTGCCGGGGACGGAGGCGGACCCCCGCATCCTCGACGTCCGGCACGAGCAGACCGCCGTGTTCGCGGCGGAGGCCACGGCGCGGCTCACCCGCCGCACGGGGCTGGCCGTGCTGACCGCCGGTCCGGGCGTCACCAACGGCATCAGCGGCGTCACGACCGCGCACTTCAACGGGTCGCCGGTCGTCGTGCTCGGCGGCCGCGCCCCGCTCGGCCGGTGGGGCGCGGGCGCGCTGCAGGAACTCGACCAGCCGCCGCTGCTGGAGCCCGTCACCAAGCTGGCGACGACCGTCACCGGGCCGGACACGCTCGCCGCCGACGTCGCCCGCGCCTTCACGACCGCCGCCGCCCCGCACCGCGGCCCGGTGTTCCTCGACGTCCACATGGACCACCTGTTCGGCCCGGCCGGACCGGCCCGCGCCGGGGAGATCCCCGACGCGCCGGAGCGGCCCGCCGACCCGGAGCGGCTCGCCCGCGTCGCCGAGCTGCTGAAGGCGGCGCGGCGGCCCGTCCTCGTGCTCGGCTCGGACGTGTGGATGGACGGCGCCGAGGAGGCCGCCCGCGCGTTCGCCGAGGAGCTGCGGCTGCCCGTGGTCGCCAACGGGCAGGGGCGCGGCATCCTGCCCGCCGGGCACGAGCTGCTCGTCACCCGCGCCAGGGGCGCCGCGTTCGGGGACGCCGACCTCGTCGTCGTCGCGGGCACGCCGCTCGACTTCCGCCTGGGCTACGGCTCGTTCGGCGACGGGACGGCCAAGGTCGTCCACCTCGCGGACGCGCCCTCGCAGCTGGTCTCGCACATCCGCCCGGCGGGGTCCGCGGCCGGGGACCTGTCCCTGCTGTTCACCGACCTCGCCGCCGCCTGCGCGAAGGCGGGGGTGGTCCCGGGCACGTACGGGGACTGGCGGGAGGGCCTGCGCGACGCGACCTACGCGGCCATCGCGGGCGACATCGACCTGCTCGCGTCCGGCGCCGACCCGATCCATCCGCTGCGGATCTACGGGGAGCTGTCCAAGGTCCTCGACGACGACGCCGTGGTGATCGGGGACGGCGGCGACTTCGTCTCGTACGCGGGCAAGTACATCGAGCCGCGGCGGCCCGGCCGCTGGCTGGACCCCGGCCCGTACGGGTGCCTCGGCACCGGGCTCGGCTACGCGATCGCCGCGCGCCTCGCCCGCCCCGCCGCGCAGGTCGTGCTGCTGCTCGGCGACGGCGCCGCCGGGCTGTCGCTGATGGACGCGGACAGCCTGGTCCGGCACGGCCTGCCCGTCGTGATGGTCATGGGCAACAACGGCTCCTGGGGTCTGGAGAAGCACCCGATGCGCATGCTGTACGGCTACGACGTGGCCGCCGAGCTGCAGGAGCACTGCCGCTACGACCGGGTGGTGGAGTCGCTCGGCGGCGCCGGGGAGCTCGTCGCCCGCCCGGACGAGATCGGGCCGGCGCTGCGCCGCGCGTTCGACTCGGGCGTGCCGTACCTGGTCAACATCGCCACCGACCCTGACGTCTCCTACCCCCGCAAGACCACCGGTGTCTGAGCAGATCACCGTGCGCCTGGCCCGCCCGGACGAGTACGAGCCGGTCGGCGACCTGACCGTGGAGACCTACGTGGACGGCGGCCTGGTCTCGCCCACGTCCTCCTACGTCCAGACGCTCCGGGACGCCGCCGACCGCGCCGCCAAGTCCGACCTGCTCGTCGCCGAGGTCGCGGGCGAGGTCGTCGGGGCGGTCGCCTACTGCGGGCCCGGCAGCCCGTACGTCCAGGTCGCCGGGCCGGACGAGGCCGAGTTCCGCATGCTCGCGGTCCGGGAGAAGGCGCGCGGCCAGGGCGTCGGCACGGCCATGGTGCGGGCGTGCATCGCCCGCGCCCGCGCGTCGGGGCTGCGCGGCCTGCGCCTGTCGACCCAGGCGAACATGGTCGGAGCCCAGCGCATGTACGAGCGGATGGGCTTCGTCCGCACCCCCGACCGCGACTGGATCCCCGCGCCCGGCGTGAAGCTCCTGCTCACCTACGCCCTGAAGTTCTAGCGACCGCGCCGGAGTCCTAACGAGCGGGGTCGGGCTCCAGCTCGCCGTGCTCGGAGCAGCGGGCCGTCCAGCCCAGGGGGGTGACCTGGACGACCAGGCGGCGGCGGCAGTGCGGGCAGTAGCGCGGCGGCTCCATCCGGCGGGCCTCGCGGCACGGGCCGTGGTCACGCGCGGCGGCGGGCTCCCCGCACCTGTCGCAGTAGGCGGCGTCCACCGGCGCGGCGCCGCGCATGCGCGCGACCAGCCCGGTGTCGTAGGCGCCGCCCGCGAACTCGGGGCGGTCGAGCAGCTCCCGCAGGAAGGGCAGGTTGGTGGGGAGCCCTTCGATGCAGAACGCGTCGAGGGCGGCCCTGGCCTTGCTCAGCGCGTGCTCGCGGTCGTGGCCGTGGACGCACAGCTTGGCGAGCAGCATCGCGTAGTGGGGGGTGACGGTGTCGCCCTCGACGTAGCCGGCGTCGATGCGGATGCCGTCGCCGACGGGCTCCTCCCACACCTTGATGGTGCCGGGCACGGGGAGGAACCGCCGCGGGTCCTCGGCGTAGACGCGGAACTCGACGGCGTGGCCGCGCGGCGCGGGGACGGCGGACGGGCCGGGCTCGCCCGCCGCGATGCGGAACTGCCATTCGACCAGGTCGATGCCGGTGACCAGCTCGGTCACGGCGTGCTCCACCTGGAGGCGGGTGCTCAGCTCCAGGAAGAAGAACTCCTGCGCCGCGGGGTCCACGAGGAACTCGACGGTGCCCGCGCCGCGGTAGCCGACCGCCTCGCCGGCGCGGACGGCGGCGGCGAGCATCCGCTCGCGCAGCTCCGGGCCGACGCCGGGCGACGGGGCCTCCTCCACGACCTTCTGGTAGCGGCGCTGGACGGAGCAGTCCCGGTCGCCGAGCGTCACGACGGTGCCGTCGTTCAGGCCGAGGATCTGCACCTCGACGTGCCGGGCGCCGTCGATGAAGCGTTCGAGGAGGATGTCGTCCCGGCCGAACAGGCGGGCGGCGCTGGACCGGGCCGCCTCGTACGCCGTGCGCAGCGCGGCCGCGTCGCGGGCGGCGGCCATGCCGACGCCGCCGGCGCCCGCGGCGGGCTTGACCAGTACCGGGTAGCCGATGCGCTCGGCCTCCCCGACCGCCGTGTCGGCGTCCGGGACGGGCTCCCACACGCCGGGCGCGACGGGGACGCCCGCCTCCTTCATCAGGTTCCGCGCGTTGATCTTGTCGCTCATCCGGGCGATGACCAGCGGCGGCGGCCCGACCCAGACGCGGCCGTGGTCGGTGACCGCGCGGGCGAACGCGGCGCTCTCGGCGAGGAACCCGTAGCCGGGGTGGACGGCCTGCGCGTTGGTCCGGCGCGCGGCCTCCAGGACCGCGGGGACGTTGAGGTAGCTGCGCGCGGGGTCGGCGGGACCGATCAGGACGGCCTCGTCCGCCTCCGCCACGAACGGCAGGTCGGCGTCGGCGTCGGAGTACACCGCGATGGCCTTGATGCCCATCGCGCGCGCCGTGTGGATGATCCGGCCGGCGATCTCGCCGCGGTTCGCCACGAGCACGGACTCGAACACGTGCGCACTCCCCCTCGCGGATCGCGGGGCCGACGCCCCGACCCACCGAGACTAGCGGGGGCGGCGGCTCAGCCGCAGCAGTGCCCGCCTCCTTCGGGCCGGTCGGCCTCGCGCGATGCCGGGGCGGGCGCAGGCTCCGGGGCGTGTTCCCGGGCCGGGCGCCGCGCCAGGATCTCCGCCAGCACCGACAGTGCGATCTCGGGCGCGGTGCGGGCGCCGATGTCCAGGCCCGCCGGGGTGCGCACGCGGTCGCCGCCCTCCAGGGACGCGGTGACCGCCGCGCCCCGCTTCCGGCCGGCGATCAGCCCGACGTACGGGACGCCGGCGCGCAGCGCGGCGGTGAGGAGCGCCTCCTCGTCCCGCCCGTGCGTGGCGACCACGACGGCCGCGGCGTCCGGGCGGGGCGGCTCGGCGGTCCCGGCCGGCCGCGCGTCGAACCCGGCGGCGCGGCCGACGTCGACCAGCGCGCGGGCGACCGGCCCGTCCCCGTACACGGTGACGAGGGCGGGCGGTATCACCGTTTCGAGGAACACGTCGAGCGTCCCGCCGGACAGGCACGGGTTGCTGACGGTGACCATCCCGTCCAGGGGCGAGGAGTCCGCCCCGGGCGTGATGCGCAGCAGCGTCGACTCGCCGGACGCGAGCAGCCGGAGCGCCTGGTCGCGCACCGCCGACTCGGCGCACTCCCCGCCGACGAACCCCTCCATCGTCCCGTCGGGCAGCACGAGCGCCCGGTCGCCCGTCTTCGCGCTCGTCGGGCGCTCGGCGCGGACGACCGTGGCCAGCACGTAGGGCGTCCGCTGGCTGCGCAGCGTCTCCGTCCTGTCGTTCCCGTCGTTCCTGCCGCTCATGGGTCCGTCCTGCCGTTCATGGGATGGCCAGGTCCGTGCGGAAGGGCCGGCCCTGGATGACGCGCCAGACGTTCGCCGGGGTGAGCGGCATGTCGGCGTGCCGGACGCCGTAGGGCTGGAGCGCGTCCACGACGGCGTTGACGATCGCGGCGGGCGACCCGACCGTGGCGGACTCGCCGACGCCCTTGGCGCCGAGCGGGTGGTGCGGCGAGGGGGTGACGGTCTCCCCCAGCTCCCAGGACGGGCACTCCATCGTCGTCGGCAGCAGGTAGTCCATGAACGACGCGCCGAGGTGGTTGCCGTCCTCGTCGAACGCCATGACCTGCATGAGCGCCATCCCCACGCCGTCGGCGAGGCCGCCGTGCACCTGGCCCTCGACGATCATCGGGTTGATCCGGACGCCGCAGTCGTCCACCGCGATGAACCGCCGGACGGTGACCTTGCCGGTGCCCGGGTCGACGTCCACGACCGCGATGTAGGCGCCGAACGGGTAGGTGAGGTTGGGCGGGTTGTAGACGGTGGTCGCGTCCAGGTGGCCCTCGACGCCGTCCGGCAGTTCGAGGCTGCCGTGCGCGGCCATCGCGATCTCCTGCATGGTCGCGCCGGACGACGGGTCGCCGCGGACGGTCCAGCGTCCCGGCGTCCATTCGAGGTCCTCGGGATCGGCCTCCAGCATGGCGCCCGCGACGATCCGGGCGCGTTCGCGCACCTTCCGCGCGACCACCGCCGTGGCCGCGCCCGACACCGGGGTGGACCGCGACCCGTAGGTGCCGAGCCCGAACGGCGTCTGGTCGGTGTCGCCGTGGACGACCTCGACGTCGTCGACCGGGATGCCGAGCTCGTGCGCGACGATCTGCGCGAACGTCGTCTCGTGGCCCTGCCCCTGCGTCTGGACGGAGATGCGCAGCACCGCCTTGCCGGTCGGGTGGACGCGGAGCTCGGCGCCGTCCGCCATGCCGAGCCCGAGGATGTCCATGTGCTTGCGCGGGCCGGCGCCGACCGCCTCGGTGAAGAAGCTGATGCCGATGCCCATCAGCGGGCCGTCCTCGCCCGCGTCAGCGGCACGGGCTCGCCGGTCGGCCTGCTCGGCGCGGAGCTCGTCGTACCCGGCGATGTCCATGGCGGTGCGCAGGGTGCGCGGGTAGTCGCCGGAGTCGTACTCCCACCCGGTCGGCGACGAGTACGGGAACTGCTCGGCGCGCAGCAGGTTGCGCAGCCGCAGCTCGGCGGGGTCGGTGCCCAGCTCGGCGGCCAGCAGGTCGATCATGCGCTCGACCAGGTAGGCGGCCTCGGTGATGCGGAACGAGCAGGCGTAGGCGACGCCGCCGGGCGCCTTGTTGGTGTAGACGCCGGTGACGGCGCAGTGCGCGGCCTCGATGTCGTACGAGCCGGTGAACACGTGGAAGAACCCGGCGGGGAACTTCGTCGGCTGCGCGGTGCCGTTGAACGCGCCGTGGTCGGCGAGCACCTTCACGCGCAGCCCGCGGACGCGGCCGTCGCGCGTCGCGGCGATCTCGCCCCGCATGTGGTAGTCGCGGGCGAAGGACGTGGTCATCAGGTTCTCCGACCGGTCCTCCATCCACTTGACCGGGCGGCCCGTGACGATCGACCCGACGATCGCGCAGACGTAGCCGGGGTAGATGCCGACCTTGTTGCCGAAACCGCCGCCGATGTCGGGCGAGACGACCCGGATCTTGTGCTCGGGCAGGCCCGCGACCAGCGCGTACACGGTGCGGTGCGCGTGCGGCGCCTGGGTGGTGGTGTGGACGGTGAGCTTGCCGGTCACCTTGTCCATGTCGGCGACGATCCCGCAGGTCTCCAGCGGGGCGGGATGCACGCGCGGGTAGAGCATGTCCTGGGCGATGACGACCTCGGCTTCGTCGAAGACCCGGTCGGTCTGCCCGGCGTCCCCGGCCTCCCAGTCGAAGATGCGGTTGTCGGTGCGTCCCTCCACGTCGTCGCGGATGAGCGGGGCGCCGTCGTCCAGGGCGGTGCGGGCGTCGATGACCGGGGGCAGCGCCTCGTAGTCGACGTCGATGAGCTCCAGCGCGTCGCGCGCGGCGTAGTGGGTCTCCGCGACGACGAACGCGACCTCCTGCCCCTGGTACCGGACCTTGTCGGTCGCGAGGACGGCCTGGACGTCGTTGGAGAGCGTCGGCATCCACGCGAGGTCCAGGCCCGCGAGCGTCTCGCCGGTGATGACCGCCCTGACCTGCGGGTGCGCCTCGGCGGCCGTGGTGTCGACCGAGAGGAGCCTGGCGTGGGCGTGGGGGCTGCGCAGGATCGCCCCGTACAGCATCCCCGGCAGCTTGATGTCGTCGACGTAGTTGCCCTGCCCTCGGATGAAGCGCGCGTCCTCCTTGCGCGCCACCCTGCCGAACCCGTGGTGCCCGTTGGGACTGCCGTGCCCGTTCGGGCCGTGCCCGTTGGGGTCGCTGGCGCTCATGGGGTCACTTCCTCGGGCTTCTCGGCGGGGTGCTCGGCCGCCCAGCGGACGGACCGGACGATGTTCTCGTAGCCGGTGCACCGGCAGATCTGCCCCGACAGCGCCTCGCGGATCTCCGCCTCGGTCGGGTCGGGGCTGCGGTCGAGCAGCCACCGCGAGGTCATCATCATCCCGGGGGTGCAGAACCCGCACTGGAGGCCGTGGCACTCGGAGAAGCCCTTCTGGACCGGGTCGAGCTCGCCGTCCCGTTCCAGTCCCTCGACGGTGCGGACCTCCCTGCCGGACGCCATCACCGCCAGGACCGTGCACGACTTCACCGGCACGTCGTCCAGCCAGACGACGCAGGCCCCGCAGTTGGACGTGTCGCACCCCCAGTGCGTCCCGGTGAGGTCGAGTTCGTCGCGGAGGAAGTGGACGAGCAGCAGGCGCGGCTCCACGTCGCGCGTGCAGGGCTGCCCGTTGACCGTCACGGTGATGTTCATGCCTGCGACCTCCCGTAGGCGCGGCGCAGCGCGCGTGTGGTCAGCTCTCCGGCCAGGTGCCGCTTGTAGTCGGCCGGTCCCCGCTGGTCGGAACCGGGGTCGCAGTGCTCGGCGGCGACCCGCCCGGCCTCGGCGAAGACGTCCTCGGACGGGACGGCCCCGCGCAGCACCTCCTCCGCCTCGGGGGCGACGAAGTGCTCGGCGCGGACGGCGGTGAGCCCGATGCCGGCGTCGGCGATCCGGCCGCCCTCCAGCCACAGGGCGGCGCCGGCGGCGGCGAGCGGCCAGTCCCCCACCCGCCGCTCGACCTTCTCGTAGGCGCTGCCGTGTCGATACCGACCTCCTGACGGGGGCCCGCCCCCACCAACGCCGGGCCTGATCGGTATGCGCAGCTCGATGAGCAGCTCGCCCGGCTCCACGACCGTCTCGTAGGGGCCGGTGTGGAACTCGCGGAGGGAGACGGTCCGCTCGCCGTCCGGCCCGCGGATCACCGCCGACGCCTTCAGCGCGCCGAACGCGGCCGACAGGTCCTCCGACGGGTCGGCCTGGCACAGCGAGCCGCCGACGGTGCCGCGGTTGCGGACCACCGGGTCGGCGATCACCCGCTCCGCGTCGTGCAGGATCGGGAAGTGCTCGCCCGCGACCGGCGAGTCGAGCAGCTCGGCGTGCCGGACGAGCGCGCCCACGCACAGCACGCCGCCCTCGATCCGGATGCGGGCCAGCTCCGCCACGTCGTTGATGTCGATGAGCGCCTCGGGCTGCGCCAGCCGCAGCTTCATCATGGGGAGCAGGCTGTGGCCGCCCGCCACCACCCGCGCCTCGTCCCCGTGCCGGGCGAGCAGCGCGAGGGTCTCCTCGACGGTCGTCGCCTTCTCGTACTCGAAATTCGCCGGTACCTGCACGACGGCCCCCTCGAAGTGGGATGTGACCGGATTCTCATCTCTGTCCGTAAGCTGGGACAACACCCGAATAAGCGAAGGGTTAACGGGTGGCCCCGGGAGGCTGGACCGGCCTATGACCCTCACACAGCTCGGCGCCTTCGTCCTCGTCGCCCGGCTCGGCTCGGTGAAGGAGGCGGCCCGGGCGCTGAACGTGAGCGAGCCCGCGGTGTCGCAGGCCCTCGCCGCGCTGCGGCAGCACCTCGACGACCCGCTCCTCGTCCGCGGCCGCGACGGCATGACGCTGACCGAGGGCGGCGCCCGCCTGCTGCCGATCGCGTCGCAGATGGTGGTGCTCGGCGCGGAGGCCGAGGGCGCGGTGCGCGCCGCCCGCGGCGCCCCGGAGGCGCTGCGGATCGTCGCCGTTCCCGCGCTCGCGGAGTTCGTCGCGACGCCGCTGCTGGACGCGTTCGCCGCCCGCTCCAGCCGCGACGTCGAGGGCACCGCGGGGGTCGTCGCCGGGCGGGAGATGCCCGTCCTGCTGCACAACCGCCTCGCGGACGTGGCGCTCGGCCCGCGCCTCGCCGACGAGCCCGGGCTGGTCAGCGAGCCGGTGTTCCGGGCGAGCCTCGTCGCCGTCGGCACCCGCGCCGCCCCGCGCCAGCACTGGCTGGTGGACCCGTCCGGCACCGACCCGTGCAGCGAGACGTCCCTGCTGCTGCGCCGCCTGAAGGTGCCCGAGGACCGGATCCGCGTCTACCCGAACCAGACGGCGGCGTGGGCGGCCGCCGCCGACGGCGACGGGCTGGCGGTCGCGCTCGCGCACCTGGTCGCGCCGCGCGTGCAGCGCGGCGAGCTGCGGGTCATCGCGACCCCCGCCACGCCCGTGGAGGTCCGCTGGCACGCCACGACGCTGGCGCCGGACCGCAGGCCGCCGCTGGCGGGCGCGTTCCGCCGCTTCCTCGCCACCGCCGACGCGCTGCACATCATGCGCTCCCCCGGCTCGGGCGTCCCGCCGTCCCGCTTCCGCCCCCCGGTCTACGTGACCATCTGGAGCTGACCGGGGCCGCACCATGGGTGCGGCCCCGGCCGGACCGGCTCAGCCCGCCGAGACGATCTTCTCGGCTACCGCCTTCGGGACCTCGGCGTACGAGTCGAACTGCATCGTGTAGACGCCCCGCCCCGAGGTCATCCCGCGCAGTTGCCCGACGTAGCCGAACATCTCCGACAGCGGGACCAGGGCGCGGACGACCCGGGCGCCGGCCCGCTCGCCCGTCCCCTCGACCCGGCCGCGGCGGGCGTTGAGGTCGCCGATCACCGCGCCCAGGTACTCCTCGGGCGTGGTGGCCTCGACGGCCATCACCGGTTCGAGCAGCACCGGGGACGCGCGCCGGACGGCCTCCTTGAACGCCATCGAGCCGGCGACCCTGAAGGCGAGCTCCGACGAGTCCTCGGTGTGGAAGTCACCGTCGAGCAGGGTGACCCGCACGCCCGTCATCTCGTATCCGGCCAGGACGCCCGCCCGCATCGCCTCCTGGCAGCCGGCGTCCACGGACGGGATGAACTCCTTCGGGATCCGCCCGCCGGTGACCCGGTTGACGAACTCGTACCCGTCCTCGATGGGTTCGAGGGAGATCTGCACCTTCGCGTACTGGCCCTTGCCTCCCGTCTGCTTGCGGTGCGTGTGGTCGGCCCTGTCCACCCGGCGCCGGACGGTCTCGCGGTAGGCGACGCGGGGCCGGCCGACGTTGGCGCCGACGCCGAACTCCTCCTTCATGCGGTCGATGAGGATCTCCAGGTGGAGTTCGCCCATGCCGCCGATGACGGTCTGCCCGTCCTCGTCGTGGACCTTGAACGACGGGTCCTCCTCGGAGAGCCGCTGGACGGCGGCGCCGAGCTTCGCCCTGTCGCCCTTGGACTTCGGCTCGATCGCGACCTCGATCACCGGGTCCGGGAAGTCCATGGACTCCAGGACGACCGGGTGGTCCTCGTCGCACAGCGTCTCGCCGGTCGTGGTGTGCTTCAGGCCCATGACCGCGACGATGTCGCCCGCGCCCGCCGACTCGATCTCCTCCGGGCGGTCGGCGTGCATGCGGTAGATCCTGCCGATGCGCTCCTTCCGGGACTTGACGCTGTTCAGCACCGACGTCCTGGACACCAGCCGTCCTGAGTAGATCCGGACGAAGGTGAGCCGGCGCAGGTGCCGGTCGTTCATGATCTTGAACGCGAGCGCGGACAGCGGTTCGTCGTCGGTGGCCGGGTGGACGTCCGGCGGCGACGGCAGGTACCGCACGACCGCGTCCAGGAGGGGCTGGACGCCCTTGTTCCGGAACGCGCTCCCGCAGAGCACGGGCGTGACCGCGGAGGCGATCGTGAGCCGCCGGATCGCCGCGTGCAGCTGCTCCCGCGACGGCTCGGCGCCGTCGAGGTACAGGCCCATGGCCTCCTCGTCGTGCGCGGCGACCGTCTCGATGAGCGTGCCGCGCCACCGGCGCGCGTCCTCCGCCATGCCGGCCGGGACGTCGACGACCGCGTATCCGTCGTCCGACCAGACGTGCGCCCGCCCGGAGACCAGGTCCACGACGCCCTCGAACCCGGCGCCCGACCCGATCGGAAGCTGCGTGACCAGCGGGACGGCCCCGAGCCGCGAACGGATCATCTCGACGCACCGGTGGAAGTCGGCCCCGGCCCGGTCGAGCTTGTTGACGAAGCAGACGCGCGGCACGCCGTACCGGTCGGCCTGCCGCCACACCGTCTCCGACTGCGGCTCGACGCCCGCGACGCCGTCGAACACCGCCACGGCCCCGTCGAGCACCCGCAGGCAGCGCTCGACCTCGATGGTGAAGTCGACGTGCCCCGGCGTGTCGATGAGGTTGACGGTGTGCTCGACATCGTCGACCGTCCACGCGCAGGTCGTGGCCGCCGAAGTGATCGTGATGCCGCGGTCGCGTTCCTGTTTCATGTAGTCCATCGCGGTGTCGCCGGCGTCGACCTCGCGGATCCGGTGCGAGACACCGGTGAAGAACAGGATGCGCTCGGCGGTCGTCGTCTTGCCGGCGTCGATGTGCGCCATGATTCCGATGTTGCGAACCTTGGCGAGTGCAAGGGTTGTGGCTGTCATCGGAATCCTCCGTTTCTCTCGATGACGACCGCCGCCGGACAAGATCGTCCCTTTACGGCATGCAAGACGGTAACGGCGCAGGACGCGCGGGAGCGAAGGCTTTTCGGCGGTGCGGCGGGGCCGGCCGACCCTAGGGAGTGCGGCTCTGGTCGATCTGGGCGAGGGTCTCGATGACGCTGCGCAGATGGGTGCGGGCGGCGCGTTCGGCCGCCGCCGGGTCGCGGGCGCAGATCGCCTCGATGATCTCCAGGTGCTGCGGGAGGGAGACCTGCGGGCGGCCCGGGTGCATGGCGAGCCGGAACTGGTGCCGGACGTTCTGTGCGCGCAGCCGCTCCAGGACCTCGGCGGCCGTCCGCTGGCCGCTGATCTCGCGGATGCGGCGGTGCAGCCGCTCGTTCAGCCCGGAGTAGCCGAGCACGTCGCCGGACGAGACGGCCTCGCCCATCTGCGCGCCGAGCGCCCGCAGGTCGGCGGCCTCCCGCTCGGTGACCCGCTCGGCGGCCTTGGCGGCGCACAGGCCCTCGATCACCATCCGGACCTCGGTGATCTCCACGGCCTCGTCGAGGGAGACCGCGCGGACGCGGGCGCCGCGGTTCTGGACCCGCTCGATCAGCCCCTCGTTCGCCAGTTCGAGCAGTGCCGCGCGGACGGCCGCGCGGCTGGCCGCGAACCGCTCGGACAGGTCCGCCTCGATCAGCCGCTGGTTCGGGACGAACTCGCCGCGGAGGATCGCGTCCCGGATTCCCGCCACCACGTCGCTCACGGTCGCCCCACGATTGTCGCCAATTTTGTCGCTGATCTAAGGTAGCCCACGGGTGCTCGTCGCCGAGGAGGAACGGTATGCCGACCATCGCGGTCCTGGGGCTCGGAGAGGCGGGCGGCGCGATCGGGCGCGACCTCGTCGCGGCGGGGGCGGTGGTGCG
>NZ_SMKB01000014.1:0-61484 GCF_004348575.1 Actinomadura sp. 7K534 | reverse complement strand
TGTGTATAAGAGACAGGTGCCGCAGTCCAGCGGCAGGAAGGCGGGGACGCGGGCGTTGAAGAGCTTCGCGCCGGCCATGTCGCGGTCGCGGTTGAAGAGGGCGGGGAAGTAGTCGTCGCCGTAGGTGCCGCAGGCGAGCCACTGGGTGGCGAGGTCGAGCGCCTCCGGGGAGGCGTCCGGGTCCAGGGACGCGGCGCAGATCTCCAGCGCCATGCCGGTCAGCGTCTCGGCCGTCCAGACCGGGGCGGGCAGCCGCGGCTGCGGGGAGAACATGCCCATCTCGCGCGCCCACGCGACGACGTTGCGGCCGGCGCTCTCGCGGTGCGGGTTGACGCGGGCGGGGTAGGGGATGTCGAACTCGGGCAGCGGCGTCGGCCCGACCTTCTGGAACGGGACGTGCGGCAGGCTGATCCGGGCGGACTTCAGCAGCGCCGGGATGCGGGCCGCCGACATGCCGATGGACTTCTCGTTCATGTAGCGGCTTGACCGCATGTGCCATTCGTGGCCGCCGGACTGCCAGTCCTGGAGGGCCTTCACATAGGTGGCGACGGCCGCCCGCTCGGCGGGGTCGAGGGCGTGGTCCTCGAACACGTGGGGGAGTTCGGTGAGGGCCGTGTTCTCGTACTGGCGCAACCGCGAGGTCAGCAGGTCGTTGACGGTGTCGGCGGCCGCCTGGGGCGCGACTTCCAGGAAGTGCTCCATCACCAGGACGGCGTTGTTCACCTCGCCTTCGGACTCGGTCTCCCGCTGGTAGGAGAAGATGTCGTTCCGCAGGTGGACGCCGTCGGAGAAGGTGTCCTTGAGGACGCGGAGCGGCCGCGTCCCGACGACGCGCTCGGGTATCTCGACGCCCGCCGCGTGCTCGGCGAGGTCGGCCGACCAGGGCGCCCCGCCGACCTTGCGCCGCATCTCGATGTACTCGACCGGGTTGGGGATGCGGCCGGTGCTGATGTTGGACAGCTCCCACAGCGACTCGCGGAGCAGGTTCACGGTGCTCTCCGAGAAGCGCGCCCGCCACGCGTCCGACCGGGACGGGACGGTGCGCGCCCACAGGTCGGCGAGGCCGCGTTCGACGGCGTTGACGGGCTCCGGCGGGTCGAGCGACATGAACAGCGGAAGCCGGTCGAGGTAGGTCCGGGCGCCCGCCTGGTCCTTGGTCTTCTTGAAGACCTCCAGGAAGTGGTCGTCGAAGTAGAAGACCCAGACGTACCAGTCGGTGATGAGGTCGAGCTCCGGGCCGTCGCAGTCGGGATGGGTGTAGGCGCACAGGAGCGCGTAGTCCATCGCTTCGAGCGCCGGCTCGTCCCAGATGTCCGGGGTGCCGGGATCTCGGTCGTCGTCCAGCATCTTCATCTCGCGCGCCCACGCCATGGTGTGCGTCCGCGCGCCCGCCACGTGGGGGTTCAGACGCGCGGGGTGCGGGACGTAGAAGTCGGGCAGCTCGAACGGTTGCATCGACGGCCTCTCTGTCGGGTCCGGTCGCAACCTACAGCACTCGCAAAGTTACCGAGGGTGACACATTGCTCTCCCGGTTCTTTCGCTTTCCTTGGGGTACCGATGGGTCATGACGGAGTCGAGTGAACCCGCGGAGGTGGACGGCCCGCTGGAGCAGAACCTCCTGCTCGCCCGGCGGGTGGTCGACGCCGCCCAGCAGGAGATGATCGACAAGATGCGGCAGCGCGTCCCGGCGCTGCGGCTCGGCGCGGTCGCCGGCGCCTTCGGGATGCTCGCCACCGCGGCCACCTACCGGGCCAACCTCCTGCTGCTGGAGAAGAAGCTGCCGCCGGAGCTCGCCTCGTTCGTCGCGGCGGCCGTGTACGGGGGCGGGGCCGGAGCCGCGGCGGTGGCCGCGTCCCGCAAGTGGCGCGGCCTTCCCGCGCCGCTGCCCACCGACACGGCCCGGACGGTCGTGGAGATCCTCTCCAGCTCGGACGACGACTGACCCGCGCCGCCCTGACCGCGCCGCCGGCCGCCGACTTACACCGGTCATCCGGGGTAGGGGGCGGTGCATGGACAGTGAAGCGACGCCGGTCGTCGCCGCCATAGCCCTGGTCGTGAACGGCACAGAGCACCGGCTCAGCGTCGACACCCGCGCCTCCCTGCTGGACGTCCTGCGCGAGGACCTCGGCCTGACGGGCTCGAAGAAGGGCTGCGACCACGGGCAGTGCGGTGCGTGCACCGTCCTGCTCGACGGGCGCCGCGCGAACTCCTGCCTCGCGCTGGCCGTCGCGCACGACGGCGCCGAGATCGTCACCGTGGAAGGGCTCGCGGAGGACGGGCGGCTCAGCCCCCTCCAGGAGGCGTTCATCGAGCAGGACGCCTTCCAGTGCGGCTACTGCACCCCGGGCCAGCTGTGCTCCGCCACGGGAATGCTGAACGAGGCCGAGCAGGGCTGGCCCAGCGCCGTCACCGAGGACGTCGCGGCCGACCCGGTCCTCGACGACGCCGAGATCCGCGAGCGGATGAGCGGCAACCTGTGCCGCTGCGGCGCCTACCGCGGCATCGTCGCGGCCCTCCGCGAGGTCGGCGGAGAGGGGGCGCGGCCATGAGGCCGTTCGCGTACGAGCGCGCGACCAGCGCCGAGGACGCGCTGGCCCGGCACGAGGACGGCGCCCGCTACCTCGGCGGCGGCACCAACCTCGTCGACCTGATGCGGCTCGGTGTCGAGGAGCCCGCGAAGCTGGTGGACGTCACCGGCCTCGCCCACGACCGCATCGAGCGGACCCCGGACGGCACCCTCGTCGTCGGCGCCGCCGTCACCAACAGCGACCTCGCCGCCGACCGGACCGTCCGCGAGGAGTTCCCGATGCTGTCGAAGGCCGTCCTGGCGGGCGCGTCGGGCCAGCTCCGCAACCTCGCGACCGTCGGCGGCAACCTCCTCCAGCGCACGCGGTGCTCCTACTTCCAGGACGCGTCCAAGCCGTGCAACAAGCGGAACCCCGGGAGCGGCTGCCCGGCGCGCGACGGCGAGCACCACAACCTTGCGGTTCTCGGCCATTCGGAGGCGTGCGTCGCGACCCATCCGTCCGACATGGCGGTGGCGCTCGCGGCGCTCGGCGCGTCGGTCCGGGTGGTCGGCCGCGGCGGGGAGCGGACCGTCCCGCTCGGCGACTTCCACCGGCTCCCCGGCGCCGAGCCGCAGCGCGACACCGTGCTCGAACCCGGCGACCTCGTCACCGAGGTCGTGGTGCCGCCGCTGCGGATGCCGGCCGCGTACCGCAAGGTCCGCGAGCGCGCGTCGTTCGCGTTCGCCCTGGTGTCGATCGCGGCGGCGCTGGACGTCCGCGACGGGACGGTCCGGGACGCGCGGCTGGCGCTGGGCGGCGTCGCCCACAAGCCCTGGCGCGCGGGGAGGGCCGAGGACGTGCTGCGGGGCGCCCCGGCGACCGAGGAGACGTTCGCCCGCGCCGCCGACGCCGAGCTCGCCGCCGCGGAGCCGCTGCGCGACAACGCCTACAAGGTGCCGCTCGCGCGCAACCTCATCGTGCGCACGCTGGCCGGACTGGGGGAGGGGTCATGACGCACCGGCTCGAAGGACGCGAGAAGGTCACCGGCAAGGCCCGCTACGCCTACGAGTACCCGCTGGAGGACCCCGCGTACGTCTCGGCCGTGCAGGCGGAGGCCGGAAAGGGCGAGATCGTGTCGGTGGACGCCGCGTCCGCGCGGCGGCTTCCGGGCGTCCTCGCCGTCCTGTCCTGCGAGAACGCGCCGCAGCTCGCGTCGCGGTCGAACGGGGAGCTGGCGGTCTTCCAGTCCCGGACGGTCTCCTACCGCGGCCAGTTCGTCGCCGCCGTCGTCGCCGAGACGCTGGAGACGGCCCGGGAGGCGGCCCGGCGGCTCCGAATCGAGTACGCGGCCGAGGCCCCCGACGTCCGGCTCCGCGACGACCACCCCGGTCTCTACAGGCCCGAGGAGATCAACACCGGGGTCCCCGCCGACACCGAGATGGGAGACCCGGAGGCGGCCCTCAGCGACTCGGACGTGCAGGTCGACGTCACCTACACGACCCCCGCCGAGCACAACAACCCCATGGAGCCGCACACGACCGTCGCCCACTGGAACGAGGACGGATCCCTCACGCTCTACGAGTCCACCCAGGGCGCGTCCACGCACCAGCGGACGATCGCCAGGATCTTCGGGCTCGACCAGGATCAGGTGCGGGTCGTGTCCCCGCACGTGGGCGGCGGGTTCGGCGCCAAGGGCACGCCCCGTCCGAACGCGGTGCTGGCGGCGATGGCCGCGCGGGAGGTCGGCCGCCCGGTCAAGTTCGCGGTGCCGCGCCAGCAGATGTACGCGACCACCGGCTACCGCACGCCCACCATCCAGCGGCTCAGGCTCGGCGCCGCCGCCGACGGGACGCTCAACGCGATCGTGCACGACGTGGTCGAGCAGACGTCCACGGTCCGCGAGTTCGCCGAGCAGACCGCCGCGCCGACCCGGATCATGTACCGGGCCCCGCACCGCCGCACGACGCACCGGGTCGTGGCGCTGGACGTCCCGACGCCGTCGTGGATGCGCGCGCCGGGTGAGACCCCCGGCATGTACGCGCTCGAATCGGCGCTGGACGAGCTGGCCGCCGCGGCCGGGATCGACCCCGTCGAGCTTCGGATCCGCAACGACACCGACCACGAGCCGGAGAGCGGCCTGCCGTTCAGCTCCCGCAACCTCGTCGCGTGCCTGCGGGAGGGCGCGGAGCGGTTCGGCTGGGCCGGCCGCGACCCGGCGCCCCGGTCCCGCCGCGCGGGCCGCAGGCTGGTCGGGACGGGCGTCGCGGCGTCCACCTACCCGGCGCGCCTCAACCCGGGCCGGGCGACGGCGCGGGCCGAGCCGGACGGGACGTTCACGGTCCGGATCGCCGCCGCCGACATCGGCACCGGCGCCCGCACCGCGCTGGCGCTGCTCGCCGCCGAGACGCTCAAGGCGGACCTCGGCCGGGTGCGCATGGAGGTGGGCGACAGCTCCTTCCCCGCCGCGTCCGTCGCGGGCGGATCCAGCGGGACGGCCAGCTGGGGCACCGCCGTGGTCCGGGCGTGCGAGGCGCTGCGCGAGCGGCTGAACGGGGCCGTCCCGCCGGAGGGCGTCGAGGCGTCGGCCGACACCCGGGACGAGGTCAAGGCGCAGGAGCGGTACGCACGGCACGCCTTCGGCGCGCAGTTCGCGGAGGTCGAGGTGGACGCCGACACGGGGGAGGTCCGCGTCTCCCGGATGCTCGGCGTGTTCGCCGCCGGGCGGATCGTCAACCCGGTCACGGCCCGCTCGCAGTTCGTCGGCGGCATGACGATGGGCATCGGGATGGCGCTGATGGAGGAGAGCGTCATGGACGAGCGGTTCGGCGACTACCTCAACCGCGACCTCGCCCAGTACCACGTCCCGGCCTGCGCGGACGTCCCCGGCATCGAGGCGGTGTGGCTGGAGGAGTCGGACCCGCACCTGAACCCGATGGGCGCCAAGGGCATCGGCGAGATCGGCATCGTGGGCGCCGCCGCGGCGATCGGCAACGCGGTCCACCACGCGACCGGGGTCCGCGTCCGCGACCTGCCGATCACCCCGCCGAAGCTGCTGGCGCGCGGGTGAGGGCCTACTGGCGGTAGTCCTCGACCTCGGAGGCGGGCCGGACCTGCGCCTCGTCGGGGTTCTGCCCCGCCTCGATGCGCGCCCGCCGCTGCCTGAGCAGGTCCCAGCACTGGTCGAGCGCCACCTCGAGATCCCTGAGCCGCTGCCGCGTCTCGGCACCGCCCGTCTCGGCGCGCTCGTGCGCGTCGCGCAGCGCGTGCTCCTCCGCGATGAACTCGCTGATGCGGTTCAGTATGGCCTTCTCGTCCATGAAACGGCTCCCGATGGTGGTTTTCCCGCTCGGTGGGGTTCAGAAGGTGCCGACAGATGAGAGCCTGGCATATACGGGGCCGCCCCCGGTAGCGGCGCCCCCGGCCATAGGCGAGGAGCGGATGACGGTCTGGCGGATCACCGACGGTGAGGGCGGCCTGGAGTCCGGGCGGCGCGCGTCCCCGCACTACGACATCGTCGAGCACGACACGGCGCTGCTGCGCATCGCGGGCGCGTCGGCCTCGCCCTGGCTGCGGATGGCCGGGGAGATCGACGTCTCGAACGCCCGGGACGTGTCGCGCGCCCTCGGCGGCGCCCTGGACCGCGTGCCCGGGGACGTCCACGTCGACCTGGCGGGCGTCGAGTTCGTCGACGTCGCCGGCCTGCGCGCCTTCACCCTGACGGCCCGGGAACTGCACGCGCGCGACCGCATGCTCGTCCTGCACTCGGTGTCGTCCCACATCGAGCGGCTGTTCCGGCTGATCGGCTGGAGCGGAACACCCGGCCTGCGGGTGCACTGCCACCCCCGGGCGTGAGACGCCGGAGCGGCGCGGCGGTAATGCCCCATCCATAGCCCCGCGAATTGCCGGTAAAGGACGCTCGCTTTTCGCGAGACGACCGTTCTGGTGGTCGTTTGCCCTGCCCAGGCACGGTTACCACGAATATACGGCTCTCCGAACAAAGGGGGATTTCATGGTAAGGCGCAGAGGACGGGCCGTTTCACCGGAGCCCGGTGCGCAGGCGGCCGTGCCCGCCGAAGGAGCCGCCCCGGCGGCGCCGGGACCGGTCCGCGAACGGAGCGAGCACGCGATGTGGGAGGACCGGACACGGGTCGTCCTGACGCCGATCGCCGCGCCGTCCATCCTCGGGCTGTTCGGGTTCGCCGGCGCGACCATGATGGTCGGCGCGTGGCAGGCCGAGTGGTACGGCAACGCCCTGACCCCGCTGATCCTCTGGCCGTTCACGCTGGTGTTCGGCGGCATCGCGCAACTCGTCGCCACCGGCTGGGCCTACCGGGCCCGGGACGGGGTCGCGACCGCGATGCACGGGATGTGGGGCTCGTTCTGGGTGGCGTTCAGCCTGCTGTTCGGGCTGGTCAGCGTCGGCGCCTTCCCGGCGGCACTGGCACCCGTGGCCGGGACGGCCAGCGAGGGGTTCGCGTTCTGGTGGGTCGCCCTCGCGGTGATCACCGCCCTGGGCGCGATCGCCGCGCTCGGCCAGAACCTGGCGGTCACGGGGGTCCTGGTGACGCTGGCGGCGGGCGCCGGCTTCAGCGCGGCGGGCTGGTTCGCGCCGTCCGAGTGGTCGCTGAACGTCGGCGGCTGGCTGTTCGTCGCGTCCGCGGTCATCGCCCTGTACACGGCCGCCGCGATGATGTTCGAGGGCAGTTTCGGGCGGACGGTCCTCCCGGTCGGCAAGACCCGCGCCCGCACGGACGTGCCGGGACGCAAGGCGGCCCGGCCGCTGGAGTACGCGCAGGGCCAGCCCGGCGTGCGAAGCGGCCAGTGATCTCCGGCGTGTCGGCTTGACTTTCCCGTTGCCCTATCCTGGACCGATCCTTGACGATCGGTTCGGGAAGGGAGCGGGAATGCCCGTGGTCCGCCGGACGTGGCGGCGCCTCGTCCACACCTACCACCGGCTGTGCGCGCGGGACGACGCCGTGACGCACGGCTTCACGGTGCCGGACGGCGTCTGGTCCTGCGACCGCTGCCACGAGCCCCACCTGGAACTCTCCTCCCTCCTCCGGCACGTGCGCACCGAGCACCCCTGACACCCCGCCGAGAGGGGTCGTAGGCTCTGAGGCCGACGGAGGGGGTCATATGGAGCAGATGCGCGCCTACACCGCGGCCTGGGAGCAGACGGTCCGATCCACGCTCGCGCTCGCCGAGACGTTCGGCGGAGCCGACTGGGAGCGGCCGACCGAGTGCCCCGGCTGGACGGTGAAGGACCAGCTGGCGCACATCACCGGTGTCGAGGCCGACCTGCTGGGCGATCCGGCGCCCGAGATCGACGTCCCCGGGTTCGACCACGTCCGCAACGATCTCGGCCAGGTCATGGAGAAGGCGGTGCACGTGCGCCGCGCCGTCCCGGGTCCGGCCGTGGCGGCGGAGCTGGCGGGCGCCCTGGAGCGCCGCCTGGCCCAGCTGCCCGGCCTGGACCCCGACCGCGTGGTCATGCTGCCGGAGGGCCGGGAGGGCACCTACACCGAGCTCATGAGGGTCCGGGCGATGGACTGCTGGGTGCACGAGCAGGACATCCGGCGGGCGGTCGGGCGCCCCGGCAACCTCGACGCGCCCGCCGCGCACTGCTTCTGGGAGATGCTGAGCAGGGGCCTCCCGCTGGTCGTCGCCCGGAGGGCGAAGGCCGGGCCGGGGAAGACCGTGGCGTTCCGGATCTCCGACCCGCTCGACTTCCACGTGGCCGTCCGCGTCAACGACGAGGGGCGCGGTCACTGGGCCGAGCCCGAGGAGCCGGACGCCGAGCTGGCCATGGACTGGGAGACCTACGTCCGCCTCGCCGCCGGACGCTGCGCCCCCGACGCGGTGACCGTCCGCCTCAGCGGCGATCGGGACCTGGGGAACCGGGTCCTCGCCACCATGGCCCTCACTCCCTAGCGGGGAAGTGGGAGGCGAGGAGGGCGGGGGACTCCTCGCGGCCGTCGAGGACGCGGTTCGTCCGCTCGACGGCGCGCCAGCCGGAGGGCGTGCGGCGCAGGCGCCAGCGGTTGGCGGTGGCCCGGCGGAGCGTGAAGCCGTCCGCCGTGTTGACGATCATGAGGGTATAGGCGACCGCGGTGGCGTCGTCGCCGGAGACCGCGACGTGCGGCGGGCCGGTGAAGTGCGCGCAGCCGCCCGCGATCCAGCGCTGGTGCGGGGTGGAGCGGACCATGGCCTCGATCTCCGCCCGGCCGGTCATCAGGAGTTCGTCCACGTCGTAGACGCCGTCGTCGTCCCAGAGGGCGGCGACGTCCTCGGCCCGACCGCCGTCGACCAGGGGGCCGTAGGAGAGGATCAGCCGGGTGATCTCCCGCTCGTCCTCGAGGAGGCGCAGGCGTTCCTCTAGGGCGGCGAGCCGGGCCTCGGCAGATGTCACCGTTCCTCCTCGAAGGTCAGGTCGTAGGGCGCGGAGAGGCCGCGGAGCGCGGCGAGCTGCTCGCAGTAGTGGCCGGGGGACGAGGACGCCAGGCGGACGCCCGCGATCGTGGCGCCCGCCTCGCGGAGCCTCGTGAGCGCGGCGCCGGCGGCGTCCGGGTCGCCGATCGGGTCCAGGCGGCGGGACGGTTCGAGGACGACGTCGAAACCGGGCGGCAGGTCGTGGGAGGCGAGCATCTCGCTCAGCGTGCGCCGGGGCAGGCCGAAGGGAACCCAGCCGTCGGCGGTCAGCGCGCGCCGCAGCGACCGTTCCGTCCGGCCGCCGATCCACAGCGGGACGCGGTCCTGGACGGCGTGCGGCTCCACGACCATGCCGGAGTAGTCGTAGTGGGGGCCGTGGTACTCGGGCGTGCGGCGGGACAGGGAGGCGCGCAGCGCGGCGAGGGCGTCGTCGGCGCGGGCGCCGCGTCCGGCGAACGGCGCGCCGAGGAGGTCGAACTCCTCCTCCAGGCTGCCGACGCCGAGTCCGAGCGTGAGCCGTCCGCCGCTGACGCGGTCGAGCGTCCCGTACCGCTTGGCGATGGCGAGTGGGTGGTGGTACCCGAGCACGAGCACCTGGGTCGCCAGGCGGATGCGGGACGTGCGGGCGGCGAGGTAGCCGAACGTGGCGAGCGGGTCCCAGTAGACGCCGCCGCGCCGCTCGACGGCCTCCACCGGGACGGCGACGTGCTCGCTGCAGGTCAGATGGTGGTACCCGAGCCGGTCGGCGGTCTCGGCGATCCGGCCGATCTCCGCGATCCCGGCGTCCCGCTCCCAGTCCGCGTGGCCGCCGGGCGGCTGCGCCACCACGGGCGTGACGATGCCGACGCGCATCGGTCCTCCCTTCCTCGGCAGGAAAACGTTCTATCACGGGAGCCGGTGCGCCCAGGTCACCGCACCGTGCCCGCCTCCCCCTGCCTGACCTGGCCTTACTTGGGGTCTTCCCATCTGACCAAGCGATTGCTAGATTCACGGTAACAAGAATTCATTTCAGTCTCCTCTGGGAGGTGCGATGAGCGAGGCCACCACCACGGCCGAGGCCACCACTGGTGAGGCCACCACGGGGCCCGGCCCGGCCGCGCGACGCGAGTCGCCGCCGTCGATGATCGAGCGGATGACCCTGATCCTCGACGCGTTCAACGGGCCCACCGCCCGGCTGACCCTGGAGGACGTCGCCCGCCGCACCCGGCTGCCGCGCTCCACCGCGCACCGGATCCTCGACCAGCTCGTCCGGCAGCGCTGGCTCGCCCACCACTCGTTCGGCTACGGCCTCGGCCCGCGCGCCCTCGGCCTCGGCGGCCGGGACGGCGGGCACGGCAAGATCCGCGAGGCCGCGGCGCCGCTGCTGCACGAGCTGCAGGTCACGACCGGGCTCGTCGCGCACCTCGCCGTGCTGGACGGCGCCGAGGTGCTCTACCTGGACAAGCTCGGCGGGCGGCTCGCCGCGTCCGTGCCGTCCCGGGTCGGCGGACGCGCCCCGGCGCACTGCACCGCGCTCGGGAAGGCGATGCTGGCGTGGCTGGAGCCCGAGCAGGTGGACGCGCTGCTCGGCGCCGGGATCAGCCGGCTCACCAGCCGCACGATCGGCGAGCTGACGACGCTGCACCAGGAACTGCACCGGGTGCGGCAGCGCCGCGGCCTGGCGTTCGAGCGGGGCGAGGCGTTCCCCGGCATCGCGTGCGTCGCCGCCGCGGTCCGCGGGCCCGAGGGGCCGGTGGCGGGGATCTCCCTGGTCGGCGACATCCGCACCCCGCTGGAGAACGTCGCGCCGCTGGTGGTCACCGCCGCCCGGGAGACGTCGCAGATCCTGTTCCCCGGCGCGGTCCCCGGCGCCGGGCGCGCGGGGACCCGGGCCCGCCGCGGCACCGGGGCGGCGGGACGCGGGCCGACCTGGTCGCCGGAGACGATGAACCGGCTGGTCGCCGTGGACGGCCGCGGCGACTGGATGTGAGGCGACCGGATGCGCCGGGCGGCCGGGCGGCCCGGTGCGGTCCGGCGGCCGTCAGCCCCAGCCCCAGCGGTCGCCCATGCCCCACGGGTCCGGGGCCATCGGCGCGTCCGGCTCGTTGATGCCGAACCGGCTGCGGAAGAACACCATCGGGTGCCGCCACGCGCCGTCCCGCACCACGTGCCGCTCGACCGCGAGGACCCGCCCGATCACGATCTCGTGGTCGCCGGCCTCGTGCACGTCGTGCACGACCGCGTGCACGCCCAGCAGGACGTCCGGCAGCGCCGGGGTCCCCCACTGGGACACCTCCCACTCCAGGCCCTCGAACTTGGCGCCCCGGCTCGACCCGAACCGCTCGCACAGCTCCCGCTGCTCCTCGCCGAGCACGTTCACGCAGAACCGCCCCGCCGCGCGGATCCGCGGCCAGGAGCGGCCGCGCTTGTCCGCGCAGAACAGGATCAGCGGCGGTTCGAGGGACACCGAGGTGAACGACTGGCAGGCGAATCCGACCGGCTCGCCGCCGTCGAGGGCGGTGACCACGGTGACGCCCGTGGCGAACTCCGCCATCGCCTTGCGGAACTCGGCCGGCTCGGGGGCAACGGCGTCGGGGTCCGGAAGACCGGTGGCTGCGGTGAGCGCTGGCTCGGCTGACATCTGTTCACCTCTGTGTCGGGACGGACACGATCCCTGTCGTCAACAAACTTTCAAAGGGACAAAATCCACTAAGCGGCAGGTACCCGCCAACGGTCAAGTCGTGCGTCCGAACGTAGGCACGGCCGTCGGGCGGCGGTCCGGACGGATCCCGTTGAGTGGAAGCGCGCGCCCGGGCGGCCCGGGAAGGCGGCCGGGCGCCGCGCGTCCCGCTGATCGGGATCCGCGGAGTGACCTTGCCGCCGCGCCGATTACGTTCCGGACAAGCCACCGTCGAAGGACTGGGAGATCATGCCTGCGGAGCTGACCTACGAGGCGACGTTGCGCGAACTCGCCACCGACCGGGGCGTCCTGCGCTACCACGAGGCAGGTGAGGGTCCGCCCCTGCTGATGCTGCACGGGTCCGGCCCCGGCGTCACGGGCTGGCGGAACTTCCGCGGCAACCTCGCCCGGTTCGCCGAGCACTTCCGGTGCCTGGTCCTGGAGTTCCCCGGCTTCGGGGTCAGCGACCCGACCGACGAGCACCCGATGATGGCGGCCGGCGGCGCGACCGGCCGGTTCCTGGACGGCCTCGGCCTCGACCAGGTCGACGTGGTCGGCAACTCGATGGGCGGCATCATCGGCGCCCAGTTCGCGATCCGGCGGCCCGAGCGCGTCCGGCGCCTGGTCACGGTCGGCGGGCTCGGCGCGAACGTCTTCAGCCCCGGGGCCAGCGAGGGCATCAGGCTGCTGATGGAGTTCACCGACGACCCGTCCCGCGAGCGCCTGGTCCGGTGGCTGCGCGCGATGGTCCACGACCAGCGGCTCGTCACCGAGGAGCTGGTCGAGGAGCGCTGGCAGCAGGCGACCGACCCCGACACCCTCGCGAGCGCCCGCCGCATGTACGGGTCCAAGGCGATGGCCGCCCGCGCCAAGGCGATGGCGCAGTCCGCCGAGCCGCCGTACTGGGCGATGCTGCACAAGCTCCAGGCCCGGACCCTGATCACCTGGGGCCGCGACGACCGGGTCAGCCCTGTCGACATGGCCCTCGTCCCGATGCGGACGATCCCCGACGCGCAGGTCACCATCTTCCCGAACTGCGGGCACTGGGTGATGATCGAGCAGAAGGACGCCTGGGAGAGCGCCGTCCTCGCCTTCCTGACCAGGAAGGACGAGAGTAAATGAGCGAAGCGAACCGGGGGGTCGTCCCCCCGAAGAAGACAGAGAGCGAAGTGGACTGGGACCACGAGTTCGATCTCGTCGTCGTGGGCAGCGGCGGCGGGGGCATGACCGCCGCGCTGACCGCGCACGACGCGGGGCTGAGCGCGCTGATCATCGAGAAGGGCAAGCGGTTCGGCGGCTCGACCGCGCTCTCCGGCGGCGGCATCTGGATCCCGAACAACCCGACGCTGAAGGCGCGCGGCCACGACGACAGCCGCGAGTCGATCCGCCGCTACCTGGACCTCCTCACCGAGGGACGCGTCCCCGCCGCGCGGCTCGACGCGTTCGTCGACAACGGGCCCGCGGCGATGGAGCTGATCGGCAAGAGCAGGTGGATGAAGTTCTTCTGGACGAAGGGCTACGCCGACTACCACCCCGAGCTCGAAGGCGGCCGCGCGCTCGGCCGGTCCATCGAGGCCAAGCCGTTCGACACCCGCAAGCTCGGCGAGGACGAGAAGTACCAGCGGCCGAACAACATGAAGGGCCCCCTCGGCCTCTGGGTGACCGCCAAGGACTACCACGACCTCGCGATGGCCAAGCGCACCTGGGCGGGCCGGCGCGCGTCGATGGTCGCGGCGTGGCGCGTGTCGTCCAACCTGGTCCGCCGCAGGCACATGTCGACCGGCGGCCGGGCGCTCGTCGCGCGGCTGCGGATGGCGCTGAAGGACGCCGGCGTCCCGCTCTGGCTGCAGACCGCGATGAGCGAGCTCGTCACCGGTGCGGACGGCCGCGTCATCGGCATCGTGGCGGCGCGGCGGGACGGCACGACGCTCCGCATCCGGGCCCGGAAGGGCGTCCTGCTGGCGACCGGCGGTTTCGACCACAATCAGGAGATGCGCGACAAGTACCTGCCGGAGGGCGGCCGGGAGGACTTCGCGATGGGCGCCCGGGAGAACACGGGCGACGGCATCCGCGCGGGCGAGACCCTCGGCGCGGCGGTCGACCTGATGGACGACGCGTGGTGGATGCCCGCCGTCCGGCACCCGGCGGGCGCGACGATCCCGCTGGTGTCCGAGCGCGCGATCCCGCGGCAGGTCATCGTGTCCGCGGACGGGACGCGCTTCACCAACGAGGCGGCGCCGTACGTCAACTTCGTCCACGACCAGCTCGAAGGCGGCCACGTCCCGGCGTGGTTCGTGATGGACGCCAAGGCCCGCGCCCGCTACCCGTTCGCGCAGATCCTGCCGGGCGCGCCGATCCCGAAGGCGTTCTACGACGCGGGCATCGCGTTCAAGGCGGACACCCTCGCGGAACTGGCGGACAAGATCGGCGTACCGGCGGACGCCCTCGCCGCCACCGTCGAGAAGTTCAACGGCTACGCCCGCGACGGCAAGGACCCCGACTTCGGCCGCGGCGACTCCGCCTACGACCGCTACTACGGCGACCCGAACCTGAAGAACCCGAACCTCGACGTCGTCGACACGGCCCCGTACTACGCGTTCCGGCTGGAGGTCGGCGACCTCGGCACCAAGGGCGGCCTCGTGTCCGACGAGCACGCCCGCGTGCTGCGCGAGGACGGATCGGCCATCGACGGCCTGTACGTGACGGGCAACTCGTCGGCGTCGGTGATGGGCAACGAGTACGCGGGGCCCGGCGCCACGATCGGCCCGTCCATCGTGTTCGGCTACATCGCGGCGAAGCACGCCGCCGCCGCCGAGCCGGAGGCGGCGGGGGAGCCGGCCGCCGGGAAGGCCGCCGAGGGGTCATGACGGCACTCAAGGCGCGGGTGGTGGAGGTCGTCAAGGAGACGGCCGACGCGCACTCGCTCGTCCTCGAACCCGCCGAGGGCGACCGGGACCGGTTCACCTACCGCCCCGGGCAGTTCCTCACGGTCCGGGTCCCGTCCGGGGACGGCTGGGCGGCGCGCTGCTACTCGCTGTGCAGCTCGCCGCTCACCGACGACCGGCTGAAGGTCACGGTCAAGCGGGTCGGCGGCGGTCTCGGGTCCAACTGGATCTGCGACAACGTCACCGCGGGCGACGTCCTGGAGGTGCTGCGGCCGGCGGGCACCTTCACCCCGTCCTCGCTGGACGACGACCTGCTGCTCGTCGCGGGCGGCAGCGGCATCACCCCGGTGATGTCGATCCTCAAGTCGTGCCTGGCGGGCGGAAGCGGGAAGATCGCCCTCATCTACGCCAACCGGGACGAGCGGTCGGTCATCTTCGCGGACGAGCTGAGGGACCTCACCGAACGGCACCCTGAGCGGCTCACCGTCGTCCACCTGCTGGAGACGGTGCAGGGCCTCCCGACGCCCGCAGTGCTCCGCTCGCTGGCCGCGCCCTACACGGACCGGCAGGCGTTCGTGTGCGGGCCCGAGGTCTTCATGGACATGGTCACCGGCACGCTCACCGGCTCCGGCGTCCGCGTCCACGTCGAGCGGTTCTTCTCGCTGGAGGGCGACCCGTTCGAGGAGCCGGACACCGCCGCGGAGGCCCCGGACGGCGAGGACGCGGCCGAGGTCGAGGTCGAGATGGACGGCGAGACGCGGACGGTGCCGTGGCCGAGGTCCGAGAAGCTGCTGGACGCGCTGCTGCGCGCCGGGGTCGACGCCCCGTTCTCCTGCCGGGAGGGCAACTGCTCGGCGTGCGCCTGCGTGGCGCTGGAGGGCGAGGTCGCCCTGGACGCCAACTCGGTCCTCGACGAGCAGGATCTCGCCGACGGCCTCATCCTCGCCTGCCAGGCGAGACCGGTCACCGGCCGGCTGAAGATCACCTACGACGGCTGACGACACATCACGGGAGACAGGCGATGGCGAACCGCGTGCTCGACAAGATCATGGAGCGGGCCGACCAGATCCGCGAGCTCGGCCCCGCGAACGAGCGGCTCGGCCGGCTCGACGACAAGGCCGCCACGCTGCTGCGCGACGCGGGGGTGATCCGGCTGCTGCAGCCGGAGGCGCACGGCGGCCTGGAGGTCCACCCGCGCGAGTTCGCCGAGACCGTGCTCGGCATCGCCGCCCTCGACGGCTCCACCGGCTGGATCGCCGGGATCGTCGGCGTCCACCCGTGGGAGATGGCCTACGCCGACCCGAAGGTCCGCGAGGAGGTCTGGGGCGAGGACCCCGACACGTGGATCGCGTCCCCCTACGCGCCCATGGGCATCGCCCGGCCGGTGGACGGCGGCTACGTCTTCAACGGCCGCTGGCAGTTCTCGTCCGGCACCGACCACTGCGACTGGATCTTCCTCGGCGGGATGCTGGGCGACGACGAGGGCAAGATGGCGCAGCCGCCGCGGTCGCTGCACCTGATCCTGCCGCGCTCCGACTACGAGATCGTCGAGGACTCCTGGAACGTCGCCGGGCTCCAGGGCACCGGCAGCAAGGACATCATCGTCAAGGACGCGTTCGTCCCCACCTACCGGACGCTGGAGTACTCCAAGGTCGTGGACGGCTCCGCGCCCCGCGAGGCGGGCCTGACCAACCCGGCCTACCTGATGCCGTTCTCCTGCGTGTTCCCGCTCGGCATCTCCGCCGCGGTGATCGGCATCGCCGAGGGCGCCCTGTACCACCACATGGCCTACCAGCGGAACCGCGTCCAGATCACCGGCACGAAGATCAAGGACGACCCGTACGTGCTGTACGCGATCAGCGAGGCGGCCGAGGAGATCAAGGCGTCCCGGACCGCGCTGCTGGACAACTGCTCGCGCATGTACGACATGGTCGCGTCCGGGCACGTGCCGACGTTCGCGGAGCGGGCCGCCGGGCGCCGCACCCAGGTCCGCGCGGCCTGGCGGGCGGTGCAGGCGATGAACGAGATCGTCGTCCGGTCGGGCGGGAACGCGATGCGCACCGACAACCCGATCCAGCGCTTCTGGCGGGACGCGCACGTCGGCCTGGCCCACGCGATCCACGTCCCGGGCTCGGTGTACCACGTGTCCGCCCTGACCGACCTGGACATCGAACCCCCGCAGGGCCCGATGCGCTCCATGATCTGACCGGCCGGGAAAGCGCCGAGACTTCACCGAAGGGATCGAGGACAGTGACGCAGATCCGAGGATTGGGCTACGTGAAGGTCCAGACCCGGCACATCGAGCGCTGGCGCGAGTTCGCCCTGGAGGGGCTCGGGTTCGCCGAAGGCAGCGGCCCCGACCCGGACGGGCTGTACCTGCGCATGGACGAGCGCCGGTCGCGCCTGCGGGTGCTGCCGGGCGACTCCGACCGGGTGCTGGCCGTGGGCTGGGAGGTCCGCGACCAGTACGCGCTGGCCGCCGTGCGCGAGGCCGTCGAGAAGTCCGGCACGGCCGTGACGGCGCTGAAGCCGAAGGAGGCGGCGGAGCGCGACGCCGAGGAGGTCATCGCGTTCACCGACCCGGGCGGCACGCCCGTCGAGGTGTTCTTCGGCCCGGTCCTCGACCACAGCCCCGTCCGCACCGCGTTCGCGCAGAAGTTCGTCACCGGCCCGATGGGCATGGGCCACGTGGTGCTGCCCACCCCGAACTTCGCCGAGACCGCCGCGTTCTACAACGAGGTCCTCGGCTTCCTGCCGCGCGGCGCGATGAAGGTCGGCGGCCCGGTCCGGATCCGGTTCATGGGCGTCAACCAGCGGCACCACAGCCTGGCGATCTGCCCCGCGCCGCACGACGGCGACCCGGGCCTCGTCCACCTGATGGTGGAGGCCGACACGCTCGACGCGGTCGGCATGGCGCTCGACGCCGTCACCGCGAAGGGCTTCTCGATCTCCTCCACGCTGGGCCGGCACACCAACGACAAGATGGTGTCGTTCTACGTGCGGGCGCCCGGCGGCTGGGACATCGAGTACGGCTGCGAGGGACTCCTGGTGGACGAGACGTACTACACCGCCGAGGAGATCACCAAGGACAGCTACTGGGGCCACGACTGGTCGGGCTCCGAGCCGCTGGCCGCCTTCGCCCCGCAGAAGGAGGACTGAGGCCGATGGCGACGTCCTCGGTGGAGCCGGTCGGCGCTTCGGAGACGGCGTTCGACCACGAGTGCGACGTGCTGGTGGTCGGCTTCGGGGCCGCCGGAGCGGCCGCGGCGTACGAGGCCGCGGCGGCGGGCGCGGACGTGCTCGTCCTGGAGCGGTCGAGCGGCCCCGGCGGGACGTCCGCGCAGTCGGGCGGGGAGCTGTACCTCGGCGGCGGCACGCGGGTGCAGAAGGCGTGCGGCTTCGACGACAGCCCGGACGACATGTACGCGTTCCTCCTCGCGGCGCTCGGCCCGCACGCCGACGCGGAGAAGCTGCGGCTGTACTGCGACGGGAGCGTGGAGCACTTCGAGTGGTTCCGCGCGCGCGGCGTCCCGTTCAAGGAGAGCCTGTTCGACGCGCCGGGCTGGATGCCGTACACCGAAGACGGCCTGATGTGGCTCGGTGAGAACGCCTGGCCGTACAACACGATCGCCCGGCCCGTGCCGCGCGGGCACCGCCCGGAGGCACCGATGTTCGCCGGCGGGATCCTGATGGAGAAGCTGATCGCGGCCGCCGCCGGGGCGGGCGCCGTCACCCATGAGGACACCTACGCCACGAACCTGGTCGTGGACGAGGGGCGGGTCGTCGGGGTCGTCGCCCGCAGGTTCGCCGAGACGGTGGCCTACCGGGCGCGCAAGGGCGTCGTCCTCACCGCCGGCGGGTTCGTCGACAACGAGGAGATGCTCGCCGACCACGCCCCGGTGCTGCTCGGCCACGACAAGATCAGCGACGGCACCAGCGACGGGTCCGGGATCCGGATGGCGAGCGCGCTCGGCGCCGCGACCCGCCGCATGGCGTCGGTGGAGATCGCGCTCACCGCCAACCCCGCCGTCGTCTGCCGGGGCATGCTCGTGGACGGCCTCGGCCGCCGCTTCATCAACGAGGACGTCTACCCGGGCCTGTACAGCCACCGGGCCGTCCAGCACCAGCCCGGCCCCTACTGGGCGATCATCGACGAGACCGGGCACGACGAGATCGCCGATGCCGACATGTGGGGCGTGCGCCCCAAGCACGCGGCGGAGACGCTCGCGGAGCTGGAGGAGTCCCTCCGCCTGCCGCCCGGGTCGCTGGAGGCGACCGTCGAGACCTACAACCGGTTCGCGGAGCGGGGCGAGGACCCCTACTTCCACAAGGACCCGAGGTGGCTGCGTCCGCTGAAGGGGCCGTTCGCGGCGATCGACCCGGCCGACGGGTTCTTCGGCGCGGGCAGGCACGGCGCCGGGACGGGCGCCGGCGGCTTCACCCTCGGCGGCCTGGACACCACCGTGGACGGCGAGGTCCGCGACGTCTCGGGGAGGCCGATCCCCGGCCTGTACGCCGCGGGGCGCACGGCGGCCGGCATCCACGGCGAGGGCTACATCAGCGGGACGTCCCTCGGCGACGGCACGTTCTTCGGCCGCCGCGCCGGCCGCGCCGCCGCCCGGACCCCATGACCGAACTGGCCGACGACCGCCCGGCCCGCGAGACCACCTTCGCCGAGCTGGTCGCGGCCCGCGCGGACGACGACCGCACCGGCATGTGCTTCGAGGACGCGTCCTGGACGTGGCGGGAGGTCGTCGCGGAGTCCCGCCTCCGCGCCGCCCTCGCCGGCACCGGCGGGCACGTCGGCCTGTTCCTGGAGAACGGCCCGGAGCACCTGTTCTGGCTGCTCGGCCTGGCGCTGGCGGGCGTCCCGGTCGTGGAACTGAACCCGACCCGCCGGGGCGCCGAACTGGCCCGCGACGTCACCCACACCGACTGCCGCCTGCTGGTCACCGGGACGTCCCGAGCGGAGGCGCTCGACGGACTGACGGACCTCCCGTCCATGACCGTCGGCACCGCCGCCTATGCGGACCTGCTGGACGAGGCCCGCCCCGCCGAGATGGCTCCGGTCGACGCGAAGACGATCTTCTCCCTGGTGTTCACGTCCGGCACGACGTCCGCGCCGAAGGCGGTGATCTGCACGCAGGGGAGGCTGGGCCGGATCGCCGTCCAGCAGCGCGACCGCCGCAACCTGACCCGCGACGACGTGTTCTACGTGGTCATGCCGATGTTCCACTCGAACGCCCTGATGGCGGGGATCGCCCCCGCCGTCGCGACGGGCGGCCGCATCGTCCTGCGCCATAAGTTCTCGGCCTCGGGCTTCCTCCCGGACGTCCGCCGCCACGGGGTGACGTTCTTCAACTACGTCGGCAAGCCGCTCAGCTACATCCTGGCCACCCCGGAGAAGCCGGACGACGCGGACAACCCGCTCCGCATCGCGTTCGGCAACGAGGCCGCCGAGCCCGACATCCACGAGTTCGCCCGCCGCTTCGGCTGCACGGTCATCGACTCCTACGGCTCCAGCGAGGGCGAGATCCGCCTGAACCGCGTCCCGGGAACGCCACCCGGCTCCCTGGGCGTCGCCGAACCCGGCACCCTGGTCATCGACCCGGACACCCTCCGCGAATGCCCGCCCGCCGAGTTCGACGAGCAAGGCAGGCTCCTCAACGCGGATGAGGCGATCGGCGAAATCGTCGACACCATGGGCGCTGCCAAGTTCGAGGGCTACTACAACAACCCCGAGGCGACGGCGAAACGCGTCCGCAACGGCTGGACGTGGTCGGGCGACCTCGCCTACCGCGACGCAGACGGCTACTGGTACTTCGCGGGCCGCACCGACGACTGGCTGCGCGTGGACGGCGAGAACATAGCCGCAGCCCCCGTCGAACGCCTCCTGTCCCGCTACGACCCCTTCGCAGACGTGGCGGTCTACGCCGTCCCAGACGCGCGGGTAGGCGACCAGATCATGGCGGCGGTCACCCTGACCCCAGGCCGAGCGTTCGACGCGACGTCCTTCACCGCTTTCCTGGCCGCCCAACCCGACCTCGGCACCAAGTGGACACCCCGCTACATCCGCGTGGTCGACGAACTGCCCCGCACTCCCACCAACAAGGTGCTCAAACGCCCTTTGCGGGCGGAAGCCTGCAACACGTCAGACCCGGTCTACGAACACCGCGACGGCACCTACGAACGCCGGACGCCCTAGCCGCCCTGGCGCTCGTACTCGTCCCACAGCCCGAGCGACTCGATCAGCGAGACCTTGCGTAGTGGCCGAGTCGGGAAGGTTGAGTCGTCATGGGCAGGCGTAGAACGGATGTCTCTCGTGCCACGTGGCGTAAGAGCAGTCTCAGCAGCGGTAATGCGTTTTGATCGCGGGTCAAGTCTGCCTTCGCTTCCACGATCTGCAAGGGGCCGCCGTCGTCAGTCGCCGGTGCTGACGAAGACGCCCGCCGTCACGAGCGGGTCTATGCCGACGAGTGCCGGGATGACGACGCGGCCGCCCGCCTCGGCGGGGTCGCCCAGCGAGCCGCCCTCGGCGAAGCCCGGCAGCCGGTGCAGGCGCCAGGTCTCGCCGTCGTCCCCCGAGGTCCACAGCACGGGCACGGCGGTGCCCTCCCGCTCCACCAGACCCGACATCAGGAACGCCGAACCGAGGGCGGTGAACCGTCCGACCTGGGGATGGTCGGTCGGGCCCGTGCCGGGCATCGTCCGTGCGGGCGACCAGGTGGCGCCGCCGTCGGCCGACCGCGCGTACGCCGCGCCGAACGGCGGGCCCTGGTCGTCCGGGCCGTCGGGTGGCGGCCCGGCCGCCTGCGCCGCGGGATCGTCCGGCGGCAGCTGCCGGTAGCCCGCGGCGATCATCGTGCCGCCGCGCGCTCCGGCCGTCTCCACGACGCTGATGCGGTCGCCGAGCGCCTGCGAGCGGTCATGGACGCGCCCCGTGGAGTCGAGGGTGAACAGCGCCGCCTGCGGCGGGTTGCCGCAGTACCCGTAGAGGAACAGCCCCGGACGCGTCGCCTGCTCCCGGTACGTCTGCTCGCAGTTCCGGGTTCCGGGCGGGGTGAAGGGCCGCCATGCGCCGTCCGGGCCGAGCCTCCACCAGGTGGACGTGCCCATCCGGGAGTAGGCGTGGACGCCGTCGCTCATCAGGGTCGGCCGGCTGAACGTCGTGAACGGGTCGCCGGGGGGAGTGCCGATGGCTTTCCAGACGACCCCGTCGGCGGACGTCCAAGCGGCGCTGCCGGTGAAGGTCTGCGCCGCCCCGGAGCTGAGGCGGGCGCCGACCGCGACGAACCCGCCCTCGACCCGGGCCAGGCCCGTCACCATGGCCGCGCCGCGGGTGCGCGCCACGGCGCCGAGGTTCCCCTCCCGCCAGGACCGCCCGTCCGTGGAGGTCCAGGAGGCGATGACCGACCCGCCGCCCGGCGGACCGGCCCGGCCCACGGCGACGAACCGCTCGCCGTCGCTGCTGAGGAGCACGAGATTCGGCTTCGCCCCCTGGACGGACAGTTCGGCCATCGGCACGTAGGTCCAGGCGCCCAGGGCCGCGGCCTCGTCACCGGACCGCCACCGGAGCCAGGCGCCGCACCCGGCCGCGGCGAGGAGGACCAGGACCACGGCGGCGGCCAGCGGCCTGCGCTTCGCCATGCGTTACCCCTTGCTCGCGCATCGGGCGGACGTGACCCTGCCGGAGAGCTCCGTCTTCCGCGTCCCGTCCGGATTGGCGGTCATCGTGTAGACGGGGACGCCCGCGACGCCTCCCGCCGACCGGAGGCCGCCGACCCGGTGGGACAGCCGCTCGTTGCCGATCGTGTAGGTGATGTCGACGACCCACTCGTAGTAGGCCCGGCAACTGCGGACCGCGAACCTCACATACGCGGGCTTGTCGCGGGTGACCGTGAGGCCGGACAGGGACGAGTCGCCACCGGACCCGTACGGTGCCTCCTGCTCGCCCTCGCGGATCAGCAGCCGGTCCCGGTCGAGGTCGTACTTGAGGCTGCGCTGCGCTTCGCCGCCCCCGCACCCCTTCGGCTTCTCCAGGACCCAGTCCAGACGGGGGCGGGGCTCCGTCCGAGTTACGCGGGGCTGGACGGACTCGACGTGGAGCGGGTCGGCGGCCCGGTTGGTGAGGGTCAGCTGGAGCGTCCCGTTCTCCCAGGACGCGGCGCCCGCCTCGGCGGCGGTGGTGCGGGGGTCCTGCTCGAACGTGAACTGCAGCGAGTCCAGGGGCTTGCCGCCCGCGGGCATCGCCACCGCGCTCTGCACATCGCAGCCGGCATTTGTCGGCCATGACACATGAACGCCGATCCCCGCCTTTTTCGGTGTGCCGAAGACGAATTCGGGTGCCTTTGTCGCCCATGCCGACAAAGCGGTCACCAGGATGGTCGTCGTGACCCCTCCCACCCAGATCAGCATGCGATTCCGCCTGGAAGGGGACGGTCCGTGCGATACTCTCCTCCGCACTCCGCCCCGATGACCGGCCATGGAAAAAAGATACCGTCCGCTTGCGTTTCATTAGCGCGGAAAACGGTTCTGCGGGAGACCGGAACTGGTCGCGTTACCCGGCCCCGGTCGGGCCGAAGGATGGCGATGTCCCCGTTGCGGGAGCTCGGCCGCCGGGTGGCCGCCGAGGAGTCCGGATGTCCTTCGCCCGCCGGGGTCGCGCCGTGCGCCTGAGCCGATGATCGCCGTGGCGTCCGGACAATCGTCCCGCTCGTGTGGAAAAGTTCAGTCGCGATCATCGGCGGGAGGTGCGGGTGTCCAACGCGAGACTTAAGCCGCTCCAGGCGGACGACCCGAAGCGGATCGGCGGGTACCGGCTGCTAGCCCGGCTGGGGGCCGGGGGAATGGGACGGGTCTACCTGGGGCGGTCGAAGGGCGGGCGGCCCGTCGCGGTCAAGGTGATCCATCCGCACCTGGCCGAGGATCCGCAGTTCCGGCGGCGGTTCGAGCAGGAGGTCGCGGCGGCGCGGCGGGTGGGCGGCATCCACACCGTGCACGTGGTGGACGCCGACACCGCCGCCGAACCGCCGTGGCTCGTGACGGAGTACGTCGCCGGCCCGTCGCTGCAGGAGGCCGTCGGGGAGCACGGCGCGTTCTCCGCGGAGTCGGTGGCGGGACTCGGCGCGGGCCTGGCCGAGGGGCTGATGGCGATCCACGAGCGCGGCGTCGTCCACCGGGACCTCAAGCCCGGCAACGTGCTGCTCGCCCAGGACGGGCCCCGCATCATCGACTTCGGCATCGCCCGCGCGCTGGACGCCACGTCGCAGACCACCAGCGTCGTCGGCACCCCCGGGTTCATGTCGCCCGAGCAGATCCGGGGCCGCGAGGTCGGGCCGGCCAGCGACGTGTTCTGCCTGGCCGCCGTGCTGGCGTTCGCGGCCACCGGCCGGCGCCCGTTCGGGGACGGCCCGCTCGAAGCGCTCGGCTACCGCGTCGTCAACGAGGCCCCCGACCTGACCGGCGTCCCGGAGGAGCTGCTCCCGCTGCTCGCGGCCGCCCTGGAGAAGGACCCGGACGACCGGCCGGGCGTCACCGAGGTCCTCGACCGCTGCTCCGCGCTCCTCCAGGGCGGGGAGGCCCCGCTCCCGCCGCCCGTCAGCACGATGATCGCCACACGGGTCGCGGAGACCGAGTTGCTGCTGCCCCCGCCGGGCGGCGCGTCGCGGGAGCGGCGGCGCCCGCCGCGGCGGCCGGTCGCGGGCGCGGCGGCGGTGGTGGGCGTCCTGCTCGCCGCGTTCGCCGTCTGGACCCTCGCGAACGACGGGGAGAAGGCGGCCGAAGGCGCCACGCCGGAGGTGTCCGGCCCCGCGACCTCCGCCGCCTCGCCGACGCCCGTGCCCAGCACGTCCGTCAGCGACGCCGCTTCCGAACGCTCTAGTCCCGACCCCACGCGGAAGGCGTTCGAGAAGATCTCAAAGGGCGACTGCCTCAACGCGCACCGGTCCCCGGAGGACTCCGACGAGTGGAGCAAGGCCAAGCCGAAAGCGGTCTCCTGCGGCCGCCCGGACGCCTACGTCCGGGTGACGAAGGTGGCCGACGACTCCTCCGACTGCGCCGACGGAGACGGTGAGATCGACGGCGAACTGTGGTGGTCCTACGGCGAGGAGCCCGACGAGATCGCGCTCTGCGTCACGCGGCAGCTCCGCGTGGGCGAATGCTTCCTCGCCACGGACGGGGCGGAGGAGAACACCGTCGCCATCAGCAACGGCGACCTGATGACCTCGTGGCCGTGCGGGAAGCGGCCCCTCCCCGGGTCCTACGACCACATCCTCCGGGTCACCGCGCTCACGGGCGGCTCCTGCCCGTCCGCCCCCAGGTCCGTCGACTGGGAGTACCGGGGCGGCAAGCTCTGCGCCCGGCTCGTCTGAGGGCGGTAGGGCAGGAGGACCACCGGGATCGCGTTGACGCGCGTCTTCTACGCCCGGGGGAGCAGGCGGGCGTCGTTCAGGGAGAGGGGCGTGAACCTGGCGGGCGGCACCGTGCTGACCCTGCTCTGGCTCGCTCTCTGGTACGACCGCCTGTTCCGAACCTGCTACTCGTCCATGCGAGGGACGCCAAGACCTCGATCAACTCGAGGTCAACCGGGTTCCGGGAGGAGGCGCTGCATAGCCCGGTGGGTGCCGGCTACCAGTTTGTCGCGGGGGAAGCCCGTGCGTTTCCGGGCCAGTTCGTAGTTGCCGCCCGCCACCCAGACGGGGCCGTCCTTGAGGCGTTCCAGGCCCTCGCGGGCTATGTCGTCGGGTTCGGCGACGTTCAGGCCCGGGATGTCCATGTTCAGTCCGGCGCGTTCCATGGCGGGGGTGCGGGTCACACCGAGGACGAGTTCCAGCACGTCCACGCCGTGCTCGCGCATCTCCAGCCAGAGGCCCTCGGCGAAGACGCGGCCGAACGCCTTGACGGCGGAGTACACGCTGATCTGCGGCTGGCCCATGTAACCGGCGAGGGAGCCGACCAGGAGGATGCCGCCCCGGCCCCGTGTCTTGAGGAGGCCGCCGAAGTGGTGCGTGAAGGCCAGTTGGGCGGTGATGTTCAGGTCGATGACGTCCTGGAAGCGGTCCAGGTCGCCGGTGACGAACTCGTGGCCGTAGCTGTTCGCGCCCGCGTTGTAGACGAGCAGGCCGACGTCGAGGTCGTCGGTGACTTCGCGGACCCTCTTCAGCGGGTCGGGGGAGACGAGGTCGAGCTCCAGGGTGCGGACCTCCACGCCCTTCGCCCGGACGGCCTCGGCGGTGTCCGCCAGAGGGCCGGGCTTGCGGGCGATGAGGACGAGGTTCAGGCCCGCGTCGGCGAGGCGGTGCGCGAAGGCGGCGCCGACGCCCTCCGAGCCGCCGGCGATGACGGCCCACGGGCCGTAGGTGTCGATCATGTGTCCTTCTCCGGGTCCACGACCGTCACCGCTCCGGTCAGGGCGGCCTCCTGGATGGCGGAGCGGAGGGCCGGGCAGGTCTCGTGGGGGTCGTCGAGGTTCACGCAGGCGGCGCGGGCGGCGGCGTTCCACTGGATGCTCGTCTGCTCCCAGCTCGACTTGCGCACCAGGACCTCGGCGGTGCAGCGGCGGCAGGCGACGGGCACCAGCGGCGCGTCCAGGAGCCGGTCGTCGGCCGTCATGTCGAGGCCGCCTCGCGGCGTGCGAGGTTCTCCTCGACCTCCTTCTCCCACGACTCGACCGGGCGGGTGGTGTCGATCTCGAACTCGAACCTGTCGGTCATCTCCGGCTTGACGTCGGCGACGTCCACGTAGAACTGCTCGTACCAGCGGCGCAGCTGGTAGACGGGGCCGTCCTCCTCGCACAGCAGCGGGTTGTCGATGCGGGCCTTGCGGCGCCAGATCGCGATGTCCTGCTCGAAACCGGTCAGAATGAAGTCCGAGAGCTTCTGCGCGGTCGCCTCCGCCGCCTCCGGCGGCAGCGCGTCGCTGTGCTGGACGATGATGCCCGAGTGCAGCGAGAAGGAGTTCTCGTCGATCGGATAGTGGCAGTTGATCAGGACGGAGTGCAGGTCGTAGCCCTCGTAGTGGTACGTCAGCTCGTCGATCATGAAGGAGGGGCCGTGGTAGGACGCGACGGAGGTGTTGCCGAGCATCCGCGGGCCGCCCCCGGTGGTCTGGCGGCGGGCGTCGTCGCGGGTGCGGCCCTTCATGATCTGGGTGGCGACCTGGCCCTCGAAGACGTTCTTGAAGTACGTCGGGAACGACTTGTGGATGTAGAAGAAGTGCGCCATGTCGACGACGTTGTCGATGATCTCGCGACAGTTGGTGTTGACGACCGTCTCGGTCCAGCGCCAGTCGGTCCAGTCGTCGCGGGTGGCGCCTTCGATCACCGGGATCGTCACGTCCGCGGGGGGCTTGTTCCCCTCGGGGTCGTTCCAGACGAACAGCAGCTCGTCCTGCTCCATCGTCGGCCACGCCGCCGTCCGCGCCCGCAGCGGGACGCGCCGGGAGTACGGGATCTTCTTGCAGCGGCCGTCGCCGCCCCAGCGCCAGTCGTGGAACGGGCACGCGATCTCGTTGCCCTTGACGGTGCCGTCGGACAGGTCGCCGCCCATGTGCCGGCAGTAGCCGTCCAGGACGTTGGTCTTGCCGTCCTCGCCGGTGAAGACCACGAGCTTCTGCCCGAACGCGTTGACCGTGTGGGGCTTGCCGTCCCGGAACTTCTCGGCCAGCCCGAGGCAGTGCCATCCCCGGGCGAAGCGGCGGGAGATCGCCGCCGCCTCGATGGCGCGGACGGCGTCCGACTCGGTTGCGGTCACGTGGATCATCCCTTCGGCGGTGGACGGGTGATTCGAACGTTAGGTCGCAGGTCACCGTCAGGTCGCGAGAGTCCCGCTGGCCGGGACGCCGGCGCCCGTGACGATTCGCCGACATGGTCTCCTGCAGGGGCCGGAGTAGGGAAGACGGGAGCGTCTCGATGAGCGGCAGTGAACCGGGGAGCAACGAGGTCCTGGAGGGCGTGCGGGAGTTGCTGCCCGGCATCGCCGAGCGGGCCGGGTCCGTGGACGAGAAGGGCCGCATCCCGGCCGAGACCGTCCGGGAGCTCACCGCGGCCGGGGTGTTCCGGATGCTGCAGCCCACCCGCTACGGCGGCGCCGAGGGCGACCCGGTCGCCTTCTACGAGGTGATCCGGGCGATCTCCGGGGTGTGCGGGTCGACCGGCTGGGTCTCGGCCATCCTCGGCGTGCACTCCTGGCATCTCGGCCTGTTCGCGGACGAGGCGCAGCGCGAGGTGTGGGCCGCCGGGCCGGACACCCTCGTCGCCTCGTCCTACGCCCCGGTCGGCCGGCTCACCCCGGTCGACGGCGGCTACGAGGTGTCGGGGCGGTGGTCGTTCTCGTCCGGGGTCGAGTTCGCCTCCTGGGCGCTGCTCGGCGCGCTCGTCGTGGGGGCGGAGGGCCGTCCCGTGGACTTCATGACGGTGCTCGTCCCGAAGGACGACTACGGGATCCACGAGGTGTGGGACTCGATGGGCCTGCGCGGCACCGCCAGCGACGACATCGTGGTCGAGGGGGCGTTCGTGCCCGCGCACCGCGCGATGCGCAACTTCGAGCAGGCGCAGCTGCGCAATCCGGGCCGCAAGGTCAACTCGGGCCCGCTGTACCGGATGCCGTTCGGGACGATCTTCACCAGCACCGTCACCGCCAGCGTGATCGGCATGGCGGCCGGCTGCCACGACCACTACGTGGCGCGGATGCGCGACCGGATCCGGCTGAGCCTCGGCGGCGGCCGGTTCGTCGAGGACCCGTTCGCGCAGGTCGCCGTCGCCCGCGCCGCGTCCGAGATCGACGCCGCGGTCCTGCAGACCGACCGGAACGTCCGGGAGATCCACTCCTACGCGGCCCGCAACGAGAAGATCCCGATGGAGCTGCGGCTGCGCGCCCGCCGCGACCAGGTCCGCGGCACCGAGCGCGCCATCGAGGCCATCGACATCCTGTTCAAGACCGCCGGCGGCAACTCCCTGCAGCGGGGCAACCCCATCGAGCGGGCCTGGCGCGACGCCCACGCCGGCAGCCTGCACGTCGCCAACGAGGTCGAGCACGCCCTGTCGATGTGGGGCCGCGGCATCTTCGGCCTCAAGGTCGAGGACAACCTCGTCTGACCGCACCCCCGGGCGGACCGGGCTAGTCCCGGGCGCCGGACTGCCGGACGGGGTTCTCGTGGTCGGCCGGATCAGTGGTCTGCCGGGCGATCGCGCGGAGTCGCTCCCGGTCCTCCGGGTGCATGCCCGGCTGCTCCTCGACCGCTTCGAGGAGCAGCCGCATCTGGCGGCGCAGCGCCGGGACGTGCGCGGGGCGGCCGGCCTCCTCCACGTGCTGGATCAGCATCCGCAGCACGCGCAGCAGCGCGGCGACGACGTGCGGCTGGGACACCGACGCCTGGCGGAGCTGGTCGAAGCCGTGCTGGACGTACTCGTCGTGCCGCAGGGAGTACGGGCGCAGCAGCACCCGCCCGCCGGCCCCGTGGACCCGCTCCGGGGGCAGGTCGGCGACGAGGACCTTGCGGAGCAGCCCGCCCACGCGCAACGACGCCTCGACCGCGGTGGTCGGGTCGTTGACGGCGGGGCTGAGGGCGCGCAGTCCCACGTCGACCAGCTGCCGCAACGCGAAGTCGACGTCCTGCTGCATGGTGCGGGTGTCGGCCACCTCCACCGTGGCCGACAGGTTCCGCACCACCCGCTCGGGGTTCTGCGGCGTAGGCCACAGCGTGACCAGCGCCTCGCCTTCGTGGATGAACGCGCCCGTCCGCGTCTCCAGCCGGACGGTCGTGCCGGCCGGCACCGCCCGGAGGATGCGCTCCGCGGACGCCTGGGTCACCCAGCCCGCCCGGTCGGCGGGGACGACGTACGCCTTGTCCGCGTCCACCTCCGCCGCTTCCCCCGGCGCGGGCTGCTCGGCCCGGCCGGCCCGCAGCAGCGACCGCAGGACCGACTCCCCCTCATGGGAGATCGAGCGGACCACCTCGCCGACCTGGAGCCGGTGCGCCAGGCGGTCGAGGTGGGCGATGATCAGCAGGACCGTCGCGACGGTCAGCACCACCGCGATCGTGACCGAGACCTTCGGGGCGGGCCCCGACGACTCCGCGTCGATGTGCCGCAGCGTCAGGACGCTGTACACGAACGTGCCGACCAGGACCCCGACGACGACCTGGCTCAGCCGGTCCCGGATGAACGAGCGCATCACCCGCGGCGAGAACTGGCTGCTCGCCAGCTGCAGGCTCACGACCGTCAGCGAGAACACCACGCCCGCCGTGGTGATCGTCGCACCGGCCACGGTGCTGAGCAGCCAGGTCGCCGCGTTGCTGTTCATGTCGACGGTGGCGGGGACCCGCGTCCGCGTCCCGATGGCCCGGTCGACGGCCGCCGCGGCCTCCGCCAGCACCACGCCGCCGATCACCACCAGGGCCGGGAGCAGGAAAAGGCTCTCGCGGAAGCGGTACAGCGCCGCCGCCCACCTCAACTCGGGCCGCAGCCTCCGGTGTCTTCTCACCCGGTCATGCTCGCCCCGCCCGCGCCGCCGAAACGCCTCCCGGGCGCCTTGTCGATCACGATGCCGGTCACTCCGCCAGGCCGGTGCCGGCCCGCGCCGGCGGACGGGTGCGCGGTCTCGGCCGCCCGAGGCGACGAGACCGCGCACTTCCCCGTCAGCAGGTGGTCGGCGGGGTGCGGCCCGCGCGGAGGTCCTGGACGAACGTCAGGGACGACTGGAACGAGGCGTCGATGGCGCCCCGGTGGTCGGCGCCCTCGAACTCCCGATACGCGATGTCGCCGTAGCGGGCGCACAGGTCCCTGACGATGTTCTGCGTCGAGGCGGGGCTGACCTCGCGGTCGGCGGTGCCCTGGACCACCAGGGTGGGGACCTTCAGGTCCAGCCCGAGCGCCTCCTGCTTCTCGTAGTACCTCTCGAACGCGGACGTGTCGGCTCCCGGGCGGAAGACGTCGTCCAGCGGCAGGGTCGCGCTGAACTGCTTGAGCTGCGCGGAGCACGCGGTAGTGCGTCCGGCCTCGGCGATCCGCGCGGCCTCGTCCGTCAGCACGTCGTCCGGGTCCATGGACGGGTCGGCGGCGTACGCGCCGTTGAGGAGGATGAACATGAACGGCAGTGCGATCTCCGCGCCCGGGTACTGGTTCGCGACGTAGGCGAACGTCTGGCTCATGTTCGAGCCGGGCGCGATCGACACGGCGCCCCTCAGGCGGATGTCGCGGGGCGGCTGGAGGTCCGCCGCCGTGAACAGCGTCGCCTGGCCGCCCTGGCTGTGCCCGGCGACGAACCAGTCGCGTCCGATGCCGCGGTCGGCCTCGCGGGCGGCGCGCACCATGTCGGTGACGGTGTTCGCCTCGCTCCTGCCGTGCATGTAGGTGTGGCCGCCGGGCGTGCCGAGGCCCTCGTAGTCGGTCTGCACGACCGCGAAGCCGTTGGCGACCCACTTGTCCAGGTACTTCTCGGTGATCGACAGGTAGTCGCCCGCCGGCCCGCCCGCCGTGCTGGCGGAAGGCGCGCAGATGTCGGCGGTGCCGGTCGTGCCGTGCGCCCAGCTCAGCACCGGCCACCCGCCGCGCGGGGGCGTGCCCTTCGGCACCGCGACCGTGCCCGAGACGGTGATGCGCTGCCCGTGCGACCCCTCCGAGACGTAGGTGACGAACCGGTTCCGGGCCGCGCTCGGCAGGGCCGCCGCGTTCGTCAGCGGGCGGCTGCTGATCAGCTCGCCGCGCTGCCCCGGCGGCACGCCGCGGTCACCGGCCTGGGCGGGGACCGCGGCGAACCCGGCCGTCCCGGCGAGGATCACGGCGGCGGCGATGCCCGCCGCGCGCGTTCTGGACGATCTCATGTCTGGTTCCTCCTCATGTTCTGGACGGCGCGGTAGGCGAACGCCATCGCGGAGCCGATCGGGATGCCCGGGCCGGGGTAGACCGCTCCGGTGAACGATGCGCTGGTGTTGCCCGCCGCGTAGAGCCCGGGGACGGGACGGTCCGAGGCGTCCAGGACGCGGCCGTCCGGGTCGGTGCGCAGCCCGCCCTTCGTGCCGAGGTCGCTGAGGACGACCTCCGCCGCGTAGTACGGCGGCCGGTCGACCGCCACGACGCAGGGCCCGCCGCCGGAGAAGTAGCGGTCATAGGGGTCCTCGCCGCGGTGGAAGTCCTCGTCGACGCCCTTCTCCGCGAAGCCGTTGAAACGCTCCACCGTCGCGGTGAGCACGTCCTCCGGGAGCCCGGTCCGGGCGGCGAGCCCGGCGAGCGTGTCCGCCCGGACCCACGCGCCCGAGGCGAGCTGGTCGTCCGGCACCAGCGGCGGGACGGAGATCGCCGGCAGCCCGCCGGACCGCGAGTCGAAGACCAGGTGGAAGGGGCCTTGCGCGGCGGCCATCCGCCGCCCCATCCGGTCGTAGGGCAGCGACTCGTTGGCGAAGCGGCGGCCCGACCCGTCCACGATGAGCCCGCCGCGGAAGCCGAGCGTGAACGCCGGCCGCCCGTCCGGGGTCAGGAGGCCGGGGCAGAACCACGCCTGGTCGAGCCGCCCGGTGGCGGCGCCGATCCGCACGGCCGCCTCGATGGCGTCGCCGGTGTTCGCGCCGCCCGGGGCCATCGTCCGTTCCGCGTCGCCCGGCACGCCCCGCTCGCCGCGCAGCGCGGCCGACGACTCGAACCCGCCGGCGGCCAGCAGCACCCCGCGCGCCGCCCGGAGCCGGACGGGGCCGTCCGCCGTCACCGCCGCCACACCGGTGACCCGGCCGTCCTCGACGACCAGGCCGGTCAGCGCGGTACCGGTGCGGACGGTGCCGTTGCCGGTCGCGGTGATCGCCAGCAGCAGCCGCCCGATCAGCGCCCGTCCCTGCGCCATCGGCTTCGCCGAGTGCCCGCGGCCCGCGCGGTCCCGGTCGACCGGCGGGCGGACGAGCCCGGCCAGGTCGCCGAGCCGCTCCACCGGCAGGTCGAGGGGGACGAACGACCGTCCCCCGTCGAGGCGTCCGGGCGCGTCGAAGTAGTCGGGGAACGCGCGCCACTCGAACTCGATCGCCGGGTCCCGCTCCAGGAAGTCCACCAGTTCCGGTGCCGTCTCCAGGAACGCCTCCCGGTGCGCGGCGTCGCCGTCGCCGAGCAGGGCCCGCAGGTAGGTGCGCGCCGACTCGGTCGAGTCGCCGATCCCGGCCCGCTCCTGCACCCGCGTCCCCGGCAGCCAGATCGCCGCCCCCGAGTACGCGGACGTCCCGCCGAGCAGGTCCGTCTTCTCCAGGACGGCGGTCCGCAGCCCGCCCGACGCCGCCGCGAACGCACCGGCCATCGCCCCGGCGCCGGACCCGGCGACCACCACGTCGTACTCGTCGTCCCACGTCACGCGAGCCTCCAGCCTCCGGGAACCTGACGCGCGCACACCGTAGGCGCGGCCTTCCGGCCCGGGGGCCGTCCCGTCCCACTGACCGGTATCGCCGATCGCGGGGGCGGCCGTGACTGCGGATATTGTTCCGTGTCAGGACGCGACCGGCCGGGACCCGGCCGGTCAGCGGGAGAGGACCCCGGGGGGAGGACCGTGGCGAGGATCGCAGCGGGCAGGCTGTCCGCCGAACCGAGCTCACCGGAGCAGCACGACCGGCGGCAGCGCATCCTGCGGGCCGCGTCCCGCATCGGCGCGGACAAACCCCTCGAACGCGTGCAGATGCACGAGGTGGCGAAGGCGGCGGGGGTGGCGATCGGCACCCTCTACCGGTACTTCCCGTCGAAGGTGCACCTGTTCACCGCGGTGATGGCGGCGCAGGTCGACCGGCTCCGCGACCAGGTCACCGAACCCGCGCCCGGCACCGCCGCCGAGGACGCGGTCGCCGACCTCCTGGTGCAGGCCAGCCGGCACCTGATGGCGCAGCCCCTCCTGTCGACGTCGATGCTGCACGCGTCGAACACCGCGCACGTCGCGACCGTCGCCGACACCGTCCACATCGACAACACGTTCCGCGACATCCTGCTGCGCGCCGTGGGCATCGAGGACCCGACCGCGCAGGACGTCACCCTCGTCCGGCTGCTGATGCAGTGCTGGTACGGGGTGCTCCAGTCGAGCCTGAACGGACGCTCGTCCATGGCCGACGTGGAAACCGACATCCGGCTGGCCTGCCGGCTGCTGCTGGCGCCCCGTTCGAACGCCGCCGCCTCCCGGTGACCGGGCCCGTCCCGGGACGCGGCGCCCGGCGGCGGCGCACACCTCCAGAAGGGACCCCCGCATGGCACGGACCATCGCCGTCAGCGGCTCGGCGTCCGGCATAGGCCGGGCCCTCGCCTCGATGCTGCGCGACGCGGGCGACACCGTCATCGGGATCGACCTGCGCGACGCCGAGGTCCGCGCCGACCTCGGCGGACCCGACGGCCGGGCGCGGGCGGTCGCCGAGGTGCTCGACCTCTCCGGCGGGACGCTGGACGCGGTCGTGGCCTGCGCCGGCGTCTCCGACTTCACCGTCCTCCCCGTCCAGGTCAACTACTTCGGAGCGGTCGCCCTGCTGGACGGCCTGCGCCCCGCCCTCGCCCGCGCCGGGGCGCCCCGCGCCGCCGTCGTCGGGTCCATCGCCGGGACCCACCCGGTGGACGAGGCCGTCGTCCGGGCCTGCCTGGACGGTGACGAGGCCGCCGCGCTGCGGGCGGCCGCGAAGGCCGTCGAGGCCGGTGCCGGGAGTCAGACGTACTCGTCCTCGAAGTCGGCGCTCGCCCAGTGGCTGCGCCGCGTCTGCGTCACCCCGGAGTGGGCGGGCGCGGGCATCCCGCTGAACGCGATCGCGCCCGGCGTCGTCCGGACGCCGATGACCGAGCCGCTGTTCGCCGACGAGGCCATGTTCCAGATCATGAACGAGGCCGTCCCGATGCCGCTGAACGGCTACGCCGACGCCGAGGTGATCGCCGAGGCGCTGCGCTGGCTGATCTCCCCGGCCAACACCCACATGACCGGCCAGGTCATCTACGTGGACGGCGGCGCCGAGCCCGCCCTCCGCGACCCCGGGATCTTCTGAGGCGCACCGATGGCCGCCCCCTCGCGCCACGGGGCGGCCATCGGCGGTCCGGGGGTCAGTGCTTGCTGGTGCCGGTGTCGTCGAGCGCGGCGACGCCGTACGCGGCATACGTCTGGTGCGGGTCGCGTCCCTCGAAGTAGGGGGTGATCTGCTCCCCGAGCTCCGCGACGGAGAAGACGCCGTCCGCGGCGGTGAACTTCCGCTCCACGGTCGGCGCGGCCATCAGCGCCACCATGTCGCCGTAGACGACGAACACCTGCCCGGTGATCTTCTCGGCCGCGGGGGACGCCAGGTAGCCGACGAACGACCCGACCCGCTCGGGCGCCATGACGTCGAGCCCGCCGGGGGAGGTCCCCTCGCCGAACGTCGCCTCGGTCATCGCCGTCCGGGCGCGCGGGCAGATCGCGTTGGCCCGCACCCCGTACCGGCCGAGGCCCGCGGACGTCGACAGGGTCAGCGCCACGATGCCGGCCTTCGCCGCCGAGTAGTTCGGCTGGCCCGCCGACCCGAACAGAAACGCCTCCGACGCCGTGTTGACGACCCGCCCGTAGACCGGGCCGCCGGCGGCCTTGCTCGCCGCGCGCCAGTGCGCGGCGGCGGCGCGGGACACGGCCGCGTGCCCCTTCAGATGGACGCGGATGACGTCGTCCCAGTCCGACTCCGACAGGTTGAACAGCATCTTGTCGCGCAGCACGCCCGCGTTGTTGACGACGATGTCCAGCGACCCGAACGTGTCGATCGCGGCCGACACCAGCGTGTCGCCCATCGACCAGTCGCCGACGTCCCCGGTCACCGCGACGGCCTTGCCACCCGCCTCCCCGATCTCGGCGACGACGTCGTCGGCGGCAGAGCCGATGTCGTTGACGACGACGTTCGCGCCCTGCGCCGCCAGTGCGAGCGCCTCGGCGCGGCCGAGCCCGGCGCCCGCGCCGGTGACGACGGCGGTGCGGCCCGCCAGGGAGAGGTCAGCGTTCATCGGAGCCTCCGGGTCGGTGTTCAGCTGGCACGCCGGAGGCTAGTACGTATTCTAGTTTTCTCTCCGGCGCGGTCCCGCTGAGCGGGGCACGCGCCCGCTCTGAACGGCACGGACCACTGAGCGGGACACCGCCCGGCACCGAATCAGAACGAATTCTAGTCTCGTGGCCATGACCATCGGACTGACGGACGAGCACCGCGACCTGCGCGACGCCGTGCGCGCCTGCACGGCCAGGCAGGTGACGCGGACGGTGGTGCGCGCCGCCGTGGACGCCGACCGGGAGAAGATCCCGGCGTTCTGGGACGACCTCGCCGCGCAGGGGCTGCTCGGCCTGCACCTTCCGGAGAACGCGGGCGGTGCGGGCTACGGCCTGGTCGAACTGGCCGTCGTCGTGGAGGAACTGGGACGCGCCATCGCGCCGGGCCCGTTCCTGCCGACCGTCCTGGCCAGTGCCGTCCTGCACCGGGCGGGACACGCGGAGCACCTGCCCCCGCTGGCCGACGGCACGAAGACCGGCGCGGTCGGCCTGGAGGCGGGCGGACTGGCGCTGTCGCGCTCCGGCCCCGAGGTCACGCTGACCGGCACGTCCGGCCCGGTCATGGGCGCCGCACTCGCGGACGTCCTCGTGCTGCCCGCGAAGGACGGCGACGGGACGGCCTGGATCGTCGTGCCCAGCGACCGCGTCACGGTCCGCGAACTGCCCGGCCACGACCTGACCCGCCGCCTGGCCAGGATCGAGTCAGGGAACACGACCATCCCGGGCCGTTCGATCCTGAACCTGGACGCACAGGCCGTCCGTGATCTCGCGGCGGTCCTGTTCGCGGCCGAGGCGTCCGGGCTGGCCGACTGGGCGACGCACACCGCCGCCGAGTACGCCAAGGTCCGCGAGCAGTTCGGCCGGCCGATCGGACAGTTCCAGGGCGTCAAGCACCGCTGTGCCCGCATGCTCGCGCACGCCGAGCAGGCCCGCGCCTGCGCCTGGGACGCCGCCCTCGCGCAGGACGGGACCCGCGCGCAGGAGGCGTCGCTCGCCGCCGCCGTGGCGGGGGCGACCAGTGTGCAGGCCGCGTTCCAGGTCGCCAAGGACTGCATCCAGACCCTTGGCGGCATCGGCTTCACCTGGGAGCACGACGCGAGCCTCTGCCTGCGCCGCGCGCAGACGCTCCGAGTCCTGCTCGGCCCGACCGCCGGCTGGCGCCGCCGCGTCGCACGCCTCACGCTGGACGGCGTCCGCCGCGAGCTCACCGTCGAACTGCCGCCCGAGGCCGGGCGGATCCGCACCGAGATTCGCGCCGAACTGGAACCGGCCAAGGCCCTGGACGGCCAGGAGCGCGTCACCTACCTCGCCGACCGCGGCTACACCTCCCCGCACCTGCCCGCCCCGTGGGGGAAGGGCGCGGACGCGGTCACCCAGCTCGTCATCGCCGAAGAAATGCGCGCCGCCGGGCTCCGCGCGCACGACATGGTCATCGGCAACTGGGTGGTGCCGACGCTGATCGAGCACGGCTCGCCCGCCCAGCACGAGCGGTTCCTGCCCGGGTCGCTGCGCGGCGACATCCGCTGGTGCCAGCTGTTCTCCGAGCCCAGCGCGGGCTCCGACCTGGCCGCGCTGTCCACCCGCGCGGAGAAGGTCGAGGGCGGCTGGAAGGTCACCGGCCAGAAGGTGTGGACGTCCATGGCCCGCGAGGCCGACTGGGGCATCCTGCTGGCGCGCACCGACCCGTCCGTCCCCAAGCACAAGGGCCTGTCCTACTTCCTGCTGGACATGAAGTCCGACGGCCTGGACATCCGCCCGCTCCGCGAACTGACCGGCGACACCCTGTTCAACGAGGTGTTCCTCGACGGCGTGTTCATCCCGGACGCCCTGCTCGTCGGCGACCCCGGCGACGGCTGGAAGCTCGCCCGCACGACCCTCGCCAACGAGCGGGTGTCGCTGTCGAACGACTCGTCCCTCGGCAGCGGCGGCGAGGCACTGCTCGAACTGGCCGCCGGAGGGGCGGACGACGAGCGCCTCACCACCCTCGGCGGCATCCTCTGCGACGCCCAGTCCAGCAGCCTGTTCGGCCTGCGCACCACGCTGCGCTCCCTCGCGGGCGGGCAGCCGGGCGCCGAGTCCAGCATCGGCAAGCTGATCGGCGTCGAGCACATGCAGCAGGTGTGGGAGACCGCCGTCGACTGGATCGGCCCCGAGGCCCTCACCGGCGAGAGCGAGGGCGGCATGGGCGACCCGACCTGGATGTTCCTGAACTCCCGGAACCTGTCGATCGCGGGCGGCACGACGGACGTCCAACTGAACATCATCGGCGAACGCCTCCTCGGCCTGCCCCGCGACCCGGTGGCGTGACAACGACCGACCTGCACGCCGGCACCCGGCCGCGCTCTCTCCGCCCGACCCGGCACGTCCACACCGCTGTTTCGGCGGGTTCCGCGTTCCGGACGCCCTGTGCGCCGGGCCGTGGGGTTCCTCAGGCCGGGGAGGCATCGGGGCCGAAGCGGCGGCGGCGCGTTCCACCTCGGTCTCCTCCTCGGCATGTCACATCCCGGGGCTCCGGGCCGTCGTGACGGCAGATGCACGACAAGCTCATGCGGCTTTGGAGGAATGAATCATGAGGTCGACCATCCTGGTCACCGGTGGTACGGGGACGCTCGGGCAGCACGTCGTCCCGCTTCTGCGCGAGGCCGGACGCGATGTGCGGGTGCTCAGCCGGCGCGGCCGTGAGGCCGCGGACGGGGTCGAGTACGTGACCGGCGACCTGCTGAAGAACGAGGGCATCGAGGCGGCCGTCGCCGGTGCGGAGATCGTCGTCCATCTCGCGGGCGGCGCCAAGGGCGACGACGAGGCGACCCGGAACCTCGTGCGGGCCGCCGCGCGGGCGGAGGCGAAGCACCTGGTGTTCATCTCGGTCATCGGCGCCGACCGGGTCCCGCTGAGCTGGCTGAAGACGCAGCTGGACGCGGAGCAGGCGGTGATCGACTCCGGTGTGCCGTGGACGGTCCAGCGTGCCGCCCAGTTCCACGACCTCGTCCTGAAGGTCGTGCGGAGCATGGCGCGGCTCCCGGTCGTCCCGAACCCGGGCGGCCTCCGGTTCCAGCCGGTCGACCCGCGCGACGTCGCCGCGCGGATCGCCGGGCTGGCGCTCGGTGAGCCGGCCGGGCGGGTGCCCGACCTCGCCGGCCCGAACGTCTACGGGATGGACGAGCTGGTCCGCGGATACCTCGGGGCGCGCGGCAAGCGCCGTCCGCTCATGCCCGTCCGCATACCCGGAAAGGCCGGCCGCGCCTACCGCGCCGGCGACAACCTGGCCTTGGACGGCGCCGACCGCGGCACCCGCACCTGGGAGGACTTCCTGGACGAGCGGCTCGGCGCAACCCCGGCCCGCGCGGACGTGTAGCCGCGCCGGGTCAGGCGATGTTCTCCTCGATCTCCTTGCGGAGGACCTTGCCGGTGGCGTTCCGGGGCAGCGGGTCGGTCGTCACATGCCAGCGGGTCGGGACCTTGAAGTAGGCCAGGCGTTCCTTCGCGAACGCCGTCAGTTGCTCCGCGGAGGGCGGGGTGCCGGTGAACACGGCGACCGCCGCGACCTCCTGGCCCAGGTCCGGGTGGGGGATGCCGACGACGGCGCACTCCCGCAGGCCCGGGTACTCGGCGAGGACGTTCTCGATCTCGATCGGGTAGACGTTCTCGCCGCCGCGGATGATCAGGTCGGAGCGGCGGGTGGTGAGCCGCAGCCGGCCGTCCTCGATGACGCCGATGTCGCCGGTGTGCAGCCAGCGGTCCGCGTCGATGGCGGCGGCGCTGGCCTGCGGGTCCCGCCAGTAGCCGATCATGTTGTAGGCGCTGCGGGCGCACACCTCGCCCTCGACGCCCTCGGGGACCGCCCTGCCCTCCGGGTCGCGGATCTCCACCTCGACGCCGAGGTTCGGGCGGCCGAGCGTCCCGGGCGCCTCCGCGAGGTCCATGGGCGTCGCGACGGAGATGGCGGTGCACGACTCCGTCAGCCCGTAGCTGTCGACCAGGGCGCCGCGCGCCGGCGGGAACACCGCCCGGAGCCGCTCCTTGAACGCGGGCGAGGACGGCGCGGACGCCAGCGCGAACGCGGTGAGGGACGACAGGTCGTACTTCGACAGGTCGTCGTGCTCCATGATGCGGTTCGCCATCGTGGGGACGGCGCCCCAGTTCGTCACCCGTTCCCTCTCGACCAGGCTGAGCACCTTGTCCACGTCGAACCCGCCGTCGGTCATGACCACCGCGGTGCCGCCGGCGAGCCGCGGGACGGCCAGGTTGTGCAGGGACGCGATGTGGAACAGCGGCAGGGCCAGCAGGTAGCGGCGCGTGGACGGGTCGATGCCGAACACGCTCATCATCGCGTCGTTGTACCGGTGGTACTCGATCACCGAGGTCAGGTTGCGGTGCGAGTGGACGGCCCCCTTGGGGCGCCCGGACGTGCCGCTCGTGTAGAGGATGACCGCCGGGTCGTCCTCGGCGACGTCCGGGACGTCCAGTTCCGCGCCCGGGTAGCGCGACGTCAGCGACGGGACGTCCTTCTCGATCGTCAGGACGTCCTCGGAGATCAGCGCGGCCCGCTTGGCGTCCGCGATCACGATCTTCGGGTCGGTGTGCCCCAGCGCGTACTCGATCTCCCGCGGCGCCCACCAGGCGTTGTAGCCGACCGCGACGGCGCCGGCGGCGATCGCCGCCCAGAAGGAGATGATCCATTCCGGGCTGTTCGCGGCGTTGATCGCGATGCGGTCGCCCGGCTGCACGCCGAGGTCGTCGCGCAGCGCCTTCGCCATGGACGCGACGGCGGCGGCGTGCTCGGCGAAGCTCACCCGGCGCGAAGCGGTGACGATGTAGTCGCGTTCGCCGTAGGACGCCGAGCGCGCGAGCACCTCGCCGAGGCTGCGGGCGCGGCCGCGGAACACGGGCAGCCGGGTGCCGAGCACGTCCTCCTCGCGCAGCTCGAACTCACCGCCGGGACCGGTCAGCTTCTCGACGATCTCCATCGGAACCCCTCCTCCTCGCCGGACCGCTCATTGTCGGCCCACGAATCATGGGATTCACCTGCGGATTCCGCTCAGCGGGACGGCCGCCCCCGGCCGGGCCGCCGCCGGTGAGCCGGACAGCTCCCGGTGAGCGGGACTGTGCCCATCGCGTGCGCCATGTCACATCACCATGACCGTCACCAGGACTGCGTAGTCCGGACCTGCCGGAACGGCGGGCGGACCGGGCTGTGCGCGAAGCAGTACTGAGCGGAGTGGCAATGAACAGTTCGAGCGGCGATGCCGCGATCACCACCGGGCCGGGGCAGGGCATCTCGCGGGAGGCCGGCTCGGCCGGGTCCGGCTGACACCGGCCCCGCCCACGGCGCACCTCGCGCCGGGAACGTTCCACAAGGCGCCGCCGGCGCCGCTCCCGGTCCCGCACGCCTCCAGCCCCCCGCCGACATCCCACCCCCGTTCGCCGCGCCTGACGCGGCGCTGAAAGGAGCACGACCGATGAGGGTCGACAAGATAGGCCGGATCGCGGCGGGTGCCGTGGCGGTCGCGCTGGTGACCGCGTCCTGCGCCAGCGACCGTTCGGGCGACGACGGGGTCACCTCTGGCGGCTCGGACGGCAAGCAGGCCGCCTCCGCCTTCGGGACGCTCGCGTCGCCGTGCGGTCCCGGCGACGCCAAGGGCGAGACCGACCAGGGCGTCACCGACGAGCAGATCACGATCGGGTTCGGCGACGACCGGGGCTTCCCGTCCGCGCCGGGCCTGTCCAAGGAGATGGGCGACGCCGTCGCCGCGATGATCGACTGGTGCAACGAGCAGGGCGGCATCAACGGGCGCGAGATCAAGGGCAACCAGTACGACGCCGCCTACATGCAGTCCGCGAAGGTGATGCAGGAGGCGTGCAAGCAGGACTTCTTCCTCGTCGGGCAGGGTTTCGCGATGGACGAGGCGGCCGAGCAGCACCGGGTGGCGTGCAAGCTGCCGACGGTCGCCGGCTTCACGGTCGGCCCGAACGCCGCGATGGGGCCGATGAAGTACGAGGCCGTCCCGTACCCGGTGGACCAGATGAACATCGCCGGGCTCCGCATCGCCGAGCAGCTCTTCCCCGACTTCAAGGACAAGACGGACATCCTGTTGTCCACGTCGCCGGCGGTCAGCGCCGGCACCGACAAGATCACCGGCGCGATGAAGGAAGTCGGCATGGAGCCGATGGAGTGCGGCGTCCGGCTGAACGACAAGGGCGAGAGCAGCTACATGCCGTTCGCCGAGAAGATCAAGGACTGCGGGGCCGGGTACCTGTGGTCGTCCGACTCGCCCGACCCCGGGCAGTTCAGCCTGCTGGAGTCGATCGAGCGGGCGGGCGCCGAGCCGAAGTACATCTTCGAGGCCACCTGGTACAGCCAGGCGGTCTCCGGCTGGAACAAGTCGGGCACCGGTGACGGCCTGCACATCGGCATGATCTTCCAGCCGCTGGAGAACGCGGACAAGGTCCCCGCGGTCAAGCAGTACGTGGACCTCGTCACGGAGAAGAAGGGCAAGGTCGCCCTGCTCGGCATGCAGGCCACCTCGTCGTTCCTGCTGTGGGCGCAGGCCGCGGACAAGTGCGGCTCGGACCTGACCCGGCAGTGCGTGGTCAACGAGCTGGCCAAGGTGCACGAGTGGACGGGCGGCGGCCTGCACGCGCCGACCGACCCGGGCGCCAACAAGCCGGCGTCGTGCGGGCTGATGGTCAAGCTCACCGGGACGAAGTACGCGCAGATCCACCCGAAGAACGCCGGTGAGTTCCAGTGCGGCTCCGAGTTCGTCGTCGAGATCGACGAGAAGAACTGGGGGACGAAGCTGGACGGCGACCGCATCTCGACGAAGTTCCTGACGGACGACGTCATCAAGCCCCAGTCCTCCTGATCGGACCGCCCCCGGCGGCGACCACATGACGGTGAGCACATGACGACGTTCCTGACCTACACCATCCTCGGCCTCGTCCTCGGGTCGGTGTACTTCATCGCGGCCTCGGGGCTCGTCCTGACCTACAACACCTCGGGCATCTTCAACTTCGCCCATGGTGCCCAGGCGATGTTCGGCACGTTCCTGTACTGGCACTTCACCGAGCGGTGGGGGTGGCCGGTGTGGCTCGCGCTGCTCATCGTGATCGGGCTCGTCGGCCCCGCGATGGGCGCCGCGCTGCACACCGCGATCATGCGGGGCCTGCGCGGCACCGCCGACGTCACGAAGATCATCGTGACGGTGGCGGTGCTGCTCGGCACCGTGTACCTGGCGCAGTGGGTCTGGAACCCGGACGAGGCCCACACCGTGGACATGTTCTTCGGTGCGGGAGCGAAGATCACCGTGGCGGGCGTGGTGGTCCGGTACCACGAGATCGTCTGCCTGGTCGCCGCCGTGGCCATCGCCGCCGGGCTGCGGGTGCTGTTCACCCGCAGCCGGGCCGGCGTGGTGATGCGGGGCTCGGTCGACGACCCCGACCTGCTGCGGCTGAACGGCCACGACCCGGAGCGGGCGGCGATGCTGTCGTGGGCGCTCGGCTCGACGCTCGCGGTCCTCGCCGGGGTGCTGATCGTGCCGATCAGCGGCGGCGGGCTCGACGCGAACATGCTGACCCTGCTGGTGATCGACGCGTTCGCCGCGGCGATGTTCGGCCGGTTGCGCAGCATCCCCCGCACGCTCGTGGGCGCGATGGTGCTCGGCCTGGCCGCCAACTACGTGCTCGCCTACCTGCCGTCGGCGGGCACGTTCACCGGCAACCTGCGCGTCTCGCTGCCGATGATCCTGCTGTTCGTGGTGCTGGTGGTGCTGCCCCAGGACCGGCTGCGGGGGGCCGCGATCCGGACCCGCGAGCGGTACCGGGTGCCGACCGTCCGGGCGGCGGCGGTGTGGGGGGCCGTGCTGGTCGCGGTCGTGTACCTCTACAGCCTGCTGCTGTCGGACGGCGCCGTCTCCACGTTCGCCCTCGGCATGACGTTCGCGATCATCGCGCTGTCGCTGACCGTGCTGACCGGCTACGCGGGCGAGCTGAACCTCGCGCCGCTGGCGTTCGGCGCGGTCGCGACCGTCGTGGCGTTCCACACCGGCGTGGAGGGCACGGGCCTCGCGTCGTACATGAGCGTCCGGGGACTGGTGCTGGGCGTGGCGGTGGCGGCGCTGGTCGGCGGGCTGGTCGCGCTGCCGGCACTGCGGCTGCGCGGCCTCTACCTGGCGCTCGCGACGATGGCGTTCGGCGAGTTCCTGTCGAACATGGTGCTGCGCGACACCACCGAGCACGAGCTGCTCGGGTTCACGTTCACGCTGTTCCCGGACGGCTCGCTCGTCGTCCCGCCGCTGAAGGCGGGCCCCCTCGACCTGCGGGACGGGACGACGTTCCTGATGACCGCGACCGTCCTGTTCGCGCTGATCGCGGTCGGGCTCGCCGCCCTCCGGGGCAGCGGGTACGGGCGGCGGCTCGCGGCGATGAAGGACAGCCCGGCGGCCACCGCGATGCTCGGGCAGAACCTCGTCCGGCTGAAGCTGAGCGTCTTCATGATCTCCGCGGCGATCGCGGGGCTGGGCGGCGTGCTGATGTCGGCCGCGCACGGCACCGTCGCGCAGGAGAGCTTCTCCTTCATCGGCAGCCTGTCGCTGCTGATGCTGGTCGTGGTGGCGGGCATCGGCTACCTCAGCGGCGCCCTGGTCGGCGGCCTGCTGGCGGGCGCCGGCGCGAGCGTCCTGGTGGCGACGTTCGGCGAGCTCGCGCTGGAGAGCGAGGGCATGGGCAACATCTACGACGCGCTCGGCCATCTCGTCCTGGTCGGGACGGCGCTGCTCGGGATGGGCGTCGGCCGGAACCCGAGCGGGATCGTCCACGACGTCATCGAGGGGTACCGGGCGATGCGCGGCGCCAGGCCCCTGCTGTACGGGGCGGGGGCGTTCGGCGCGGTCCTGTACGTCCTCGCGCTGACCGGCGCCATCGGGACCTGGACGTTCGCGCTCGTCGCCCTGTGCGTGGTCATGCTCCTCCCCGTCCTCGGCCGCGTGTACCTGGACGAGGGGCGGCGCGACCGTCCGGCCACGCTGGAACTGGCCGGAGTGGACGAGCCCTATACCGAGGAGCTGCGGGCACGGCTCGACCGCGAACTCGGCCTGCCGGCAGCTGCGAAGGGAGCCGTCGATGCCTGAAGGGAAGACCCTGCTCGAAACGCGGGGCATCACCGTCCGGTTCGGCGGCAACACCGCCGTGGACGACGTCGGTGTCACGATGGCCGAAGGGGAGATCACCGGGCTGATCGGCCCGAACGGGGCCGGCAAGACCACGATGTTCAACACCATCACCGGCTTGCAGAAACCCGCGTCCGGCCAGGTGCTGCTGGACGGGGACGACATCACGCGACTGTCCCCGTCCAAACGCGCGCGGCGCGGCATGGCGCGCACGTTCCAGCGGCTGGAGCTGTTCCTGTCGCTGTCGGTACGTGACAACGTGCGCGTCGCCGGCGACATCCTGCGCAGCACCGGCCGCAAGAGATTCGACCTGGACGAGCGGACCGACAGCGTCCTGGAACGCACCGGCCTCACCGACATCGCCGACCGCGACGTGTCCGACGTCCCCATCGGGCGGGCCCGCGTCGTGGAGGTGGCGCGCGCGCTGATGACCTCGCCGCGCCTCCTCCTGCTCGACGAGCCCGCGTCGGGCCAGACCGACGCCGAGTCGGCGGTGTTCGCGGAGATGCTCACAGGCCTCGCCGCCGAGGGCCTCGCGATCTGCCTCGTCGAACACGACCTGCCGCTCGTCATGAAGCTGTGCTCGACCATCCACGTCCTCGACTACGGCGCGCTCATCGCGTCCGGGACACCGGCGGAGATCAAGGAGTCGCCGGAGGTCATCGCCGCCTACATCGGCACGGAGGAGGCCGTACATGAGTGAGGTGGTCCCGCAGCCGCGCCCGGCGGGCGACGACACGGCCGGCGCGGGCGCGGCGGAGACCGCGCCGCTGCTGGAGCTGGCCGGGGTCCGCGCGGGCTACGGCGCGATCGAGGTGCTGCACGGCGTCGACCTGGCGCTGCGGCCCGGTTCGCTGCTGGCGCTGCTCGGCCCGAACGGCGGCGGCAAGTCGACGACCATGCGGGTGTGCGCGGGTCTGCACCCGGTGTCCGGCGGGGAGCTGCGGTACGCGGGACGCAAGGTGAGCGGCATCTCGGCGCAGGCCGCGGCCCGCCTGGGCGTCTGCTCCATCCCGGAGGGCCGCGGCATCTTCCCCAACCTGACGGTGCGGGAGAACCTGTGGGCCGCCACCGGGACGGGCGCCCGCCTGGAGGACCTGGAGGAGAAGGCGTACGCCCGCTTCCCGATCCTCGGGGAGCGCCGCCGCCAGCTCGCCGGATCGCTGTCCGGCGGCGAGCAGCAGATGCTCGCGCTGTCGCGCGCGCTCGGCACCGACCCGGCGGTGCTGCTGCTCGACGAGCTGTCCATGGGCCTCGCCCCCATGATCGTGACCCGGATGTACGAGACGGTCGCCGAGCTGGTCGCGGGCGGCCTGTCGGTGCTGGTCGCGGAGCAGTTCGCCCGCGCCGTCCTGCCGATCGCCGACACCGCCGCGCTGATGCTGCACGGGCGCGTGGTGGCGGCCGGCCCGCCCGGCGAGATCGAAGACCGGCTGTCCAGCGACTACCTGGGAGGTTGACCATCATGCACACGGAGGAAAGGCGCCGGCGGTTCAAGGACGACGTGGCGCGGCAGAAGCTCAAGACCGACCGGTTCCGCTACGACGGGGTGCTGCGCGTCGCCGGCGCCGTCGCGATGGTCGCCGGTGTCGCCGGCGTCTTCGCCGCCTACAACATCTCGCTGGCCACGGACGACATGCGCGACGTGGGCTCGCTGCAGACCCTCGCGCTCGGATTCCTCGCGGTGACCGTCGCCGGCGCGGCCCTGTACCTGGCCGCCGCGGTCACCCGCGTCCTGCGCCTGTGGCTGCTGCGGCAGCTCATGGAGCAGCAGGCCCAGGCCGACCAGATCGCCGCCGCCCTGCGTGACCGGGGGTAGCGGGCCGCCGCTCCCGGCCGGCGGGATGTCCGGGGTGCCCGGACATCCCGCTGATCAACGCCGAGTTCAACTGGAGGACGCCGAATGAACGACCCGAGGCCCGACGTGTTCGCCCCGGCGAGACTGGGGCCCGTCACGCTGCGGAACCGCGTCATCAAGGCGGCGACGTACGAGGGGCTGACCAAGGACGGCCAGGTCACCGACGCGCTGATCGACTTCCATGTCCGGCACGCGCGCGGCGGGGTCGGGATGACGACCCTCGCGTACTGCGCGGTCTCGCCGGAGGGCCGCACCGACCGCCGGCAGATCCACTGGCGGGACGAGGCACTGCCCGGACTCCGCAGGCTGACCGACGCCGTGCACGCCGAGGGAGCGGCCGTCCAGGCGCAGATCGGGCACGCGGGCCCGGTCGCCAACCCCAAGAGCAACAGGCTGCCCGCGCTCGCACCCAGCCGCCACTTCCACCTGACCACGCAGACCGTCGCCAAGGCCGCCGCGCACGCGGACCTGGCGCGCATCGTCGAGGCGCACGCGCGCGCGGCCGGGAAGGCGATCGAGACCGGCTTCGACGCCGTCGAGATCCACATGGGGCACAACTACCTGACGAGCTCGTTCCTCAGCCCGAAGCTCAACCGCCGCGACGACGAGTACGGCGGCTCGCTGGCGAACCGCGCCCGGCTGGCCCGCGACATCGGCCGCGCCGTCCGCGACGCCGTGGGCGACCGCATCGCGATCACCGCGAAGCTGAACATGGACGACGGGGTGCCCGGCGGGTTCTGGCTGGACGAGGCGATCCAGGTCGCGCGGTGGCTGGAGGCCGACGGCTCGGTCGACGCCCTCCAGATGACCGCCGGCAGCTCCCTCCTCAACCCCATGTACCTGTTCAAGGGGGACGCGCCGCTGCACGAGTTCGCGTCCGTCATGAAGCAGCCGACCAAGCTCGGGATCAAGCTCGTCGGCAAGCACTTCCTGAAGTCCTACCCCTACGAGGACCTCTACCTGCTGAGGGACGCCCGCCAGATCCGCGCCGCGGTGCGGCTGCCGATGATCCTGCTCGGCGGCGTCACCGGCAAGGCCGGCATGGACACCGCCATGGCGGAGGGCTTCGCGTTCGTCGCGATGGCCCGCGCCCTGCTGCGCGAGCCCGACCTGATCAACCGGATCAGGGACGAGCCCGCCACCGAGTCGCTCTGCATCCACTGCAACAAGTGCATGACCGCGATCTACGGCGGCACCCACTGCGTCCTCTCGACCGAACCGGCCTGGGGCAGCGCGCGTGCGTGACGAGACGACCGCTGCCCAAGCCGGACGCCGGCGTGCGTTCCAGCGGAGTCGGCCAGGTGCCTCCGACAGCGCGGCGCGACGGCCGGGCCGGTCCGGGCGCACCCCTCTCGACCTGGAAGTTCCGCTCAGCGGGACGGCGCGGGGGCCGCTCCCGGTCAGCGGGATGCCCGCACCCGCCGGGGCGTCCGGCTGATTTAGCGTCGGGGGCGCGGTGCCGGGTCCGAAAGGGGAGGCGAGGAGCGGGAGTGCGCGACGAGACGATCGCGGGGATGCTGCTGGCGCGGCTCGGGGACCACCGGCCCGGCCTGCGCAGCCGCGAGCGGTCCTGGACGTGGGACGCGGTCGTCCGGGAGAGCGCGGCGCGTGCCTCGCTGGCGCGCGAGCTGCGCCGCGACGGGCCGTTCCACATCGGCGTGCTGCTGGAGAACGTCCCCGAGTACGTGCTGTGGCTGGGGGCGGCGGCGCTGAGCGGCGCGACGGTCGTCGGCGTCAACCCGACCCGGACCGGCTCCTACCTGGAGCAGGAGGTCCGCCACACCGACCTGCAGCTCCTCGTCACCGACCGGGCCGGGCTGGACCTGCTGGACGGCCTCGACATCGGCGTCCCCCGCGACCGTTTCCTTCTGACCGACGACGACGGCTACCCCGCCCGGGTCGAGGGGCACGCCTGCGAGCCCGCGGCCGACGGGTCGGTCACTCCGGAGACGCAGATGCTGCTGCTGTTCACGTCGGGGACGACCGGAAAGTCGAAGGCCGCCCGCTGCTCGCAGGGCAGGCTCGCCGAGCTGGGCCGCAACAACAGCGCCAAGTACGAGATCAAGCGCGACGACGTCTGCTACTGCCCGATGCCGCTGTTCCACGGCAACGCGCTGATGGCGCTGTGGGCGCCGTCCCTCGCGGTGGGCGCGACCGTCTGCCTGACCCCAAGGTTCTCCGCCTCCGGGTTCCTGCCGGACGTGCGGTTCTACGGCGCGACGTTCTTCACCTACGTCGGCAAGGCCATCGGCCACGTCCTCGCCACCCCGGAACGCCCCGACGACGCCGACAACACGCTCACGCACGGGTTCGGGACGGAGGCGTCCCCCGAGGACAAGGCCGGGTTCCGGCGCCGCTTCGGCGCGGCCCTCGTCGAGGGCTACGGCTCCAGCGAGAGCGCCGGCATGATCGAGCGGGATCCGGAGACGCCGCCGACCGCGCTCGGCCGGCCCGCGCACGACGGCGTCCGGATCGTCAACCCGGAGACGCTGGAGATCTGCAAGCCCGCCGTCCTGGACGAGCACGGCCGCGTCGGCAACGCCGAGGCCGCCGTCGGCGAGATCGTCGACGTGCACGGCGCCGCGAAGTTCGAGGGCTACTACAAGAACCCGGAGGCCGACGCGGAGCGCGTCCGGCACGGCTGGTACTGGACGGGCGACCTCGGCTACGTCGACGGCGACGGGTTCCTGTACTTCGGCGGCCGGTCGGGCGACTGGATCCGGGTGGACTCGGAGAACATCTCCGCGCTGCTCACCCAGAACGTGCTCCGCCGCCACCCCGGGGTCGTGGACGCGGCGGCGTTCGGCGTCCCCGACCCGCGCGCCGGCGACCAGGTGATGGCGGCGATCGAGCTCCCGCCCGGCACCGCGTTCGAGGACCTGGGCCTCGCGGCGTTCCTCGCCGCGCAGGACGACCTCGGCACCAAGGGCGCGCCGCGCTTCGTGCGCGTCTCGCACGCGCTGCCGACGACCGGCTCGGGCAAGCTCAAGAAGAAGGAGATGCAGCTCGAAGGCTGGCGTACCGGCGACCCCGTGTACCGCTGGGCGACCAGGGGGGCGCCCGAGTACGTCCTGATGACCGAGGCCGACAAGGCGGCGCTGCACGCCGAGTTCGCCGCCGCCGGACGCCGGCGTTTCCTCCCTTGATCACGGAAGGGTGTTATGGATCTGCGTGAGTCCGCGGCGCACGAGAAGCTGCGCGCGGAACTGAGGGCGTACTTCGCGGGCCTGCTGCCCGCGGACGTGCGCCGCCGCGCCGGCGAGCAGGGCGTCGGCGGGGAGCGGTTCCGCGAGATCGTCAAGATGCTCGGCGACGACGGCTGGCTCGGCTACGGCTGGCCGGTCGAGTACGGCGGGCAGGGCAGGTCGATCGCCGAGCAGTACGTGTTCTTCGACGAGGTCCAGCGGGCCGGGCTGCCGTTCCCGTTCGTCACCGTCAACACCGTCGGCCCGACGCTGATGAGGTACGGGACCGACGAGCAGAAGCGGCGCTTCCTCCCGGGCATCCTGTCCGGCGACATCGTGTTCGCGATCGGGTACACCGAGCCCGACGCCGGCACCGACCTGGCGTCGCTGCGCACCCGGGCCGTCCGGGACGGCGACGCGTTCGTCGTCGACGGCAGCAAGATCTTCACCAGCGGCGCCAACACCGCCGACCACATCTGGCTCGCCGCCCGGACGAACCCCGACGCGCCCAAGCACAAGGGCATCTCGATCCTGATCGTCCCGACCGACGCCGACGGGTTCTCCTGGAGCCCGATCCCCACGGTCGGCGGGATGGTCGTGACGTCGACGTACTACAACGGCGTCCGGGTCCCCGCGTCCGCGGTGGTCGGGGACGTCGACGGCGGCTGGAACCTGATCACCACCCAGCTCAACCACGAGCGCATCGGGCTCGCCGCGCTCGGCGGCCGGATGATCCGGCTGTGGGAGGACGTCCGCGACTGGGCCCGCGAGAACGGCGTCATCGACCTGCCGTGGGTGCGCGCCGACCTGGCCCGCACGCACGCCAGGCTGGAGGCGATGCGGCTGATGAACTGGAAGATGACCATGGCCGTCGAGGCGGGCGAGCTGACCGGCGCGCAGGCCGGCGCCGCCAAGTCCTACGGGACGGAGACGCACATCTTCGTCCAGCGGACGCTGACCGGCGTTCTCGGCGCGGCCGGACGGATCCGCCCCGAGTCGCCGGGCGCCGTCCTGCACGGCCAGATCGAGCAGCTGTCCCGGCAGGGCATCGTGAACACCTTCGGCGGCGGCGTCAACGAGGTGCTGCGCGACATGGTCGCCGTCCAGGGCCTGGGACTGCCGAGATCGAGGCGATCATGAGCGATTCCGCGTACGAGGACAGGCTGCAGGCGTGGGTGGGCCGCGAACTGCTCACCCTCCGCCCCGGGCAGGACCCGGTGAACGTCCCCATGATCCGCCACTGGGTGGAGGCGATGGAGGACGACAACCCCGTCTACCTGGACGAGGACGCCGCCCGCGCCACCGGCCGCCCCGGCGTCGTGGCGCCCGCGTCGATGCTCCAGGCGTGGACGATGCGCGGGTACGCCGCGTCCGTCTCCCCGGACGCCGAGCGCACCGGCTCCGACGAGCTGACCGACCTGCTCGCCGAAGGCGGCTACACCTCCGTCGTCGCCACCGACTCGGAGTTCGAGTTCCACCGCGAGCTGGTCCCCGGCGACCACGTCAGCGTGGAGGAGACCCTTGAGGCGATCTCCCCGGAGAAGAAGACCGCGCTCGGGCCGGGCCGCTTCATCAGCACGGTCAAGACGTACCGGGACGCGTCGGGCGAGATCGTCGCGACGCAGCGGTGGCGGATGCTGCGCTTCCGGCCCGCCGCGAAGCCCGAGCCGGAGCCCGCGCCGAAGGCGCTGCGGCCGCGGCCCGCGATCAACCACGACAACGAGTTCTGGTTCGCCGCCGCCCGCGAGCACCGCCTCGTCATCCAGCGCTGCGCCGACTGCAAGTCGCTGCGGCACCCGCCAGGCCCCTGCTGCCCGCAGTGCGGCTCGTTCGGCTGGGACACCGTCGAGTCGGCGGGCGAGGGCCACGTCTACACGTACGTGGTCAACCACCACCCCCGCCACCCCGCGTTCGACTACCCGCTGGTCGTCGCCGTGATCGAGCTGACCGAGGGGACGCGGCTGATCGCCAACATGACGGGCGTCGAGCCCGAGGACGTCGAGATCGGCATGCCGGTCGTCCTCGACTGGATCGACCCCGACCCCGACCTGTCCCTGCCGGTCTTCCGCCCGGCCGCTGCTGAGGAGCGCTGATGGACTTCACCCTGGGGGAGGACCTGGAGGCCGTCCGGGACCTGGCCCGGCAGATCTTCGCCGACCACGCCGCGCAGGAGCGGATCAAGGCCGCCGAGCAGTCCGGGACCGGCCTCGACGCCGCGCTCTGGACCGCGCTCGCGGACGCGGGCCTGCTCGGCGTCGCGCTGCCCGAGAGCGCGGGCGGCGCGGGCCTCGGCGTCGGCGGCCTGGCCGTCCTGCTGGAGGAGCAGGGCCGGACCGTCGCGCCCGTGCCGGTCTGGCCTGCGGTCGTCGCGGCGCTCACCCTCGCCGAGCACGGCACCGCCGCCCAGCGCGACCTCCTCCCGGCGCTCGTGGACGGCGGCGAAAGGCTCACGGTCGCGCTGGAGGAGTTCGGCGCCGCGGACCCCGCCGAACCGCGGTGCACCGCCGTCCGCGACGGTGACGGATGGCGGCTGACCGGCGTCAAGGCGGTCGTCCCGGCCCCGTCCGGCGCCTCGCACGTCCTGGTCTCCGCGCGCTCCGATGAGGGGTCCGGCCTCTACCTCGCCGCGACGTCCGCCGCCGGAACGTCCTGGGAGCCCGCCGGGACCACCGCCCACGACGGCGCCGCCCACCTCACCCTCGACGGGACGCCCGCGCAGGCGCTCGGCGACGAGGCCCTCGCGTCGGTGCTGCGGCTCGCCCGGGTAGCGCTCGCCGCCGTCCAGGTCGGCGTGGCCGAGGGCGCGCTCCGCCTGGCCGCCGACCACCTCACCGGACGCGAGCAGTTCGGGCGCCCCCTCGCCGCGTTCCAGGCCGTCCAGCACCAGCTCGCCGACTGCTACATCGAGATCGACGCGATGCGGGTCTGCCTCTGGCACGCGGTATCGCTGATCAGCGCCGGGCAGGACGCGGAATCGGCGGTGCTGGTCGCCAAGTGGTGGTCGGACGAGGGCGGGCTGAACGTCGTCCACCGCGTCCAGCACCTGCACGGCGGCATCGGCGTGGACGTCGACTACCCGGTGCACCGCCACTTCCTGTGGGGCAAGCAGATCTCCGGCACCCTCGGCGGCGCGTCCGCCGACCTCGAACTGCTCGGAGCGGCCCTGTGATCGCCGACGTGAAGCGCTACGAGGACGTCGCGGTCGGGCAGGAGCTCCCCGAGCTGCGCATCCCGCTGACCCGCACCATGATCGTCGCGACCGCCATCGCGAGCCGCGACTACCAGGACGTCCACCACGACCCGTCCCTCGCGGTCGAACGCGGATCCAAGGACGTCTTCATGAACATCCTGACGACCAACGGCCTCGTCGACCGGTACGTCACCGGCTGGGCGGGCCCGGCCGCCGTCGTGACGGCCATCAAGATCCGACTGGGCGCGCCCAACTACCCCGGCGACACGATGGTGCTCACCGGCACCGTCACCGCCAAGCACGACGACCGCGGCGTCGAGATCGCCGTGCGGGGCGTCAACGAGATCGGCCCGCACGTCACCGGCACCGTCGTCGTCCGGCTGCCCGGCCAGGGGAGTGACACATGAGCGTGCTGCCCGGGGCCGCCGCGATCGCGGGGATCGGCGCCACCGAGTTCTCCAAGGACTCCGGCCGCAGCGAGCTGCGGCTCGCCTGCGAGGCGGTGCTCGCCGCCGTCACCGACGCGGGGCTCCAGCCGTCCGACGTGGACGGCATGGTCACCTTCACCGCCGACACCAACTCCGAGATCCACATCGCCCGCAACCTCGGCATCGGCGAGCTGTCGTTCTTCTCCCGCGTCGGGTACGGCGGCGGCGCGGCGTGCGGGACCGTCCAGCAGGCCGCGATGGCCGTCGCGACCGGCGTCGCCGACGTCGTCGTCTGCTACCGCGCGTTCAACGAGCGGTCCGGTACCCGCTACGGCCTCGGCCAGGCGGACCGGCCGGTCGACGTCAGCGCCGACCGCGCCGCCTACTCGTGGATGACGCCGTTCGGCCTCGCCACCCCGGCCCAGTGGGTCGCGATGTTCGCTCGCCGCTACATGCACGAGTACGGCGCGACCAGCGAGGACTTCGGCCGCATCGCCGTCGTCGACCGGGCGCACGCCGCGAAGAACCCCGCCGCGTGGTTCCATGACCGCCCCATCACGCTGGAGGACCACCAGGCGTCCCGCTGGATCGCCGAACCCCTCCGCCTCCTCGACTGCTGCCAGGAGAGCGACGGCGGACAGGCCCTCGTCGTCGTCTCCGCCGAACGCGCCCGCGACCTCCCGCACCCGCCCGCCCTGATCTGGGGCGCCGCGCAGGGGTCGGGCAACGACCAGCACATGATGACGAGCTACTACCGCTCCGAGATCACCGGCATCCCGGAGATGGGCCTGGTGGGACGGCAGCTCTACGCGCAGTCCCGGCTGACTCCCGCCGACGTCCAGGCCGCGATCCTCTACGACCACTTCACGCCGCTCGTCCTGCCGCAGCTCGAAGAACTCGGCTTCTGCGCCAAGGGCGAGGCCAAGGACTTCGTCGCGGACGGCAACCTCGAACTCGGCGGCCGCCTCCCGTTCAACACCCACGGAGGCCAGCTAGGCGAGGCGTACATCCACGGCATGAACGGGATCGCCGAGGGAGTCCGCCTCGTCCGGGGGACGTCGGTGAACCAGCCGGGCGACGTCCACAACGTCCTCGTCACCGCCGGGACGGGCGTCCCGACCAGCGGCCTGATCCTGGGGGCTTCCGGATGAGCGAATGGCGCGGCCGCCACCTCGGCACCAAGACCGTCTCCTACGACGACACGCAACCCGTCCTCTACGCCCTCGCCGTGGGGGCGAGCGCCTCCGACCTCGACCTCGTCTTCGAGGAGCGGCTCCGCGTCCTCCCGACGTTCGCCCTCACGCTTGCCCAGTGGGCACCGGACGCGCTGGGCTCCGCAGGGGCCTTCGACATCACGACGGCCGTCCACGGCTCGCAACGCCTCCGCGTCCGCAAGCCCCTGCCCCGGTCGGGCTCGGTGGAGATGTCCGCCCACGTCGCCGAAGTCTGGGACAAGGGCTCCGCGGCCGTCTTCGAGGTCGCCGTGGAGAGCCCGTACTTCGAGGCCACCTGGTCGCTGTTCGCCCCGGGTTCCGGCGGCTTCGGCGGCGACCGGGGCCCGTCCTCCCGCCGCCGTCCCGAGACGGACCCCGACGGGTCGCTGACCGTGGCGACGTCTCCGGAGCAGGCCGCCCTCTACCGCCTCCTGGGCGACCGCCACCACCTGCACATAGACCCGGAAGCGGCGAAGAAGGCCGGAATGCCGCGCCCCATCCTGCACGGCCTGTGCACCCTGGCCGCGGTGACCCTTCCGCTGGCCGAGTCGCTAGGCGCGCACCCGGCCGACCTACTCGAACTGGAAGGCCGCTTCGCCGCCCCCGTCTTCCCCGGCGACGTCCTGCACCTGGAGACCTGGAAGGAAGACGAAACGACGCTCTTCGAGGCGTCAGCGGACGGCAAGACGGTGATCTCCGCGGCCCGAGCCCGTTTCGCCTGAGTCGACGACCCGGCCGCGACGCTCATCGACCGGTACACCCGGCGCGGCTGAGCGTGGCTGTCACTCCTCGCTCATCGAACGAATCCGCCGCTTTGATCATCTAATGGGAAAGTCGCTCCGGAGAGGCGAGGTCGGCGTACGTGAATGGACCGTTCAAACGGCAGGGCCATCCTGCTCCTCCCCGTTCTGAACGCTTGCTCGCGGGTGTCGTCCTCCTGCTGCCGATATGGCTGCTGACCGCGTTCATTCTCCACGACCACGGCGAGCGACGCGCCGAGCCTGCCCGGACGAGCGGAACCGCCCCCGCCGAGGCAGGCGGGGGCGGCGGCGTGCCGGCCGGGCTGGGTCAGTACAGGCCCCACAGCTCGTAGCTGGCCCACGGCGCGGAGCTGCCCTTGCAGTCGTAGGACTGCCAGCCGGACTTCACGCCGGCCTCGCCCGCGGCCTTGCAGCTCGAGTACCAGTAGAACGTCTGGCCGGTGTTGTGCCACGACGCGGCGAGCGCCGGGGTCGCGGTCGCGCCGACCGCCAGCGCCGACCCGGCGACCACGGCGGCGACGGCGGCTTTCCTGATCTTCATGTGACCCTCCCTGTGAGGTGACGTGCACGAACAGTCACAGCATGTGCGCGATCCGTCACGCTGAGTATCCGGGAAAACGCGTACATCGCCCCCGGGTCCGCCGCCCAATCTTGTCATTGACAAGACTGCCCCCGCCCCTTTATCTTGACAGTGACAAGTTAGGGGGAAGTGAGATGGCACCACTGATGTTCCTGATCGGCGGCACGCTGGCCGCGCTGCTCGCGGGCCGGGTGGGCGTCCGGTGGCTGCGGCCGTGGCCGGTACCGCTGCGCGTCGGGCTCGCCCTGATGTTCACGGTGACGGGGATCGCCCATTTCGTCGGCATGCGCGAGGCGCTGATCGACATGGTCCCGCCCGCGCTGCCCGCGCCGGGGCTGCTGGTGACCGTGACCGGCGTCCTGGAACTGGCCGGCGCGGCCGCCCTCCTCTGGGAGCGCACCGCACCCTGGGCCGCGGGCGGGCTGAGCCTGATGCTGATCGGCATGTTTCCGGCGAACGTCCACCTGGCCCTCAACGGCGGGGACATCCCCTGGGACGACCGCCTGCTCCCCAGGACCGCCATGCAGGTGGTCTTCCTGGCCGCCACGCTCGCCGTGGTCGCCCACCACGTGCGGCGGACGGAGGAGACCACCCGGCGCGAGCCCGCGAAGAGCCTCTCTGGAGAAGGTTTCTAGAACCGACTACTGTCGCGTCCCGTGAGCGATGCGCTGAACGTGGTCGTGACGGGCGGGAACCGCGGGGTCGGACGGGCCGTCGCGGCGGAGGCCGCCCGGCGCGGCCACCGGGTGACGATCGTGGCGCGGCGGCCCGCCGAGGGGGCCGCCGCCGCCCGCGAGACCGGCGCCGAGTTCGTCCCCGGCGACCTGTCGACCCTCAGCACGACCCGCGCCGCCGCCGCCGGGATCGCGGAGGCGGTCCCGGTCGTCGACGTGCTCGTCCACAACGCGGCGCTGTGGCCGAGCCGCCGCGTCCTCAACGAGGACGGGTTCGAGCAGGCGTTCTTCACCAACCACCTCGCCCCGTTCCTCCTGAACCACCTCCTGGAGGAACGGCTCCGGCGCGTCGTCCAGGTGAGCGCGGGCCTCTACGTCATGGGCAGGGTCGACCCCGACCGCACCCCGACCGGCGACGACTTCAGCCCCACCAAGACCTACGCCAACACCAAGCTCGCCAACCTCCTGATGGTCCCGCTGTTCGCCGAACGCTGGAAGGAGGCCGGCATCACCATCGACGCGGTCCACCCCGGCGTCCTGCGGACTGGCCTAGGCGAACGAAACGGCTTCCAGGGGCTCCTCCTGAGAACGGTGAAGCGCACCCTGAAATCCCCCGAGGCCGGTGCCAAACCCGTAGTGGACCTCCTGACCTCCGAAGGCACGGGCCGCTACTACAACGGCCTGAAACAACGCCCCCTGAAACCCGTGGCCCGCAACACCTCCCTGGCCGAACGCCTCTGGACCGACGCCCAAAAGGCCGTTAACACCCCCTGAGCCGCCCCGCACCCGAGTCTCGCCGAGGGACCCGCCGCAACCGACTGAGCGGGGCCTTCGGCGGCGCGATACCTCTCAGGCGGACGAGGTTCAGGGAGTCTTCATCTGCCGGGGCCGGGGCGTCGGCGGGCCTGTCGCGGCAGGTCATCAGGGGTAGGGCGCGGGAGTTACGGCAGCTTCCGACAAATGCGGCGGCGTCGCTGAGCAAGGCGTGACATTTATTCGTGTTTGTCTCGAATGTCACCGTCGCACTGTTGCCGTTCCCGCCCCGCTCAGGGCGCCCCCGGCCCTGGCAGGGAACGGCCGCGGAAGGGCTCCCCCCGATGCGACGACCGTTCCTGTTCCTGCTACCCGCCGTGCTGGCCGCCGCGCTGGTCGGCATCCCGTCGGCTCCCGCGTCCGCGACCCCGCCCAACATCCCGTCCGCCGCCACGGCCGCGTCCCGGCTGGCCGCCCTCACCGTGGCCGCCGAGTCGAACGCCGGCAGCTACGACCGCTCCCTGTTCCCGCACTGGATCACGATCTCCGGGGCGTGCAACACGCGCGAGACCGTCCTCAAGCGGGACGGCTCCAACGTCGTCACCAACTCGTCCTGCGCCGCGACCTCCGGGTCCTGGTACTCGCCCTACGACGGCGCCACCTGGTACGCGGCGTCCGATGTGGACATCGACCACATGGTGCCGCTGTCCGAGGCGTGGGCGTCGGGGGCCTGGGCCTGGACGACGTCCCGCCGCCAAACCTACGCCAACGACCTCGGCGGCCCCGAACTTTGGGCCGTCACCGACAACGTCAACCAGGCCAAGGGGGACAAGGACCCCGCCGAGTGGCAGCCGCCGCGCGCCGCGTTCCGCTGCACCTACGCCCGCGCCTGGATCCAGGTGAAGTGGTACTACGGCCTCACCGTCGACAGCGCCGAGAAGAACGCCCTCTCCACAATGCTCGGCACCTGCTGAGGCGGTCGCCGAGAGCAGGGGGCCGGGCGCCGTTCCCGCCGGGGCGGCACCCGGCCCCTCTCTCCGGCCGCAAATCTAGACAGTGACAAGCCCGTGCGCACCGGCCTATCTTGACGGTGGCAAGTTAGGGGAGGTGACATGGCACCATTGATCTTCTTGACCATCGGCACGCTGGCCGCGCTGGTCGCGGGCCGGGCGGGCGTCCGGTGGCTGCGGCCGTGGCCGGGCCTTGCCGGGCACGAGCGATCCGCGCGCCGTCGAGACGGCCGAAGCGCTCGACTACGACTTCGCCCGTTTCCACTTCAACCTGTTCCACCTGTGGCGCGCGCCGGCCGGGCGTCGACGGCCTGGTCGCCATCGGAGCTGGTGCCGTCGGTCTCCTGCGGGGGACGGGCTCGGCGGCCGAGGACGAGGGTGACCAGGAGCGCGGCGAGTGCGATGGGCACCGCGCCGGCCGCGGCGAAGACCTGCAGCCCGTCGGCGACGGCACCGTGCACCGCGCCGAGGATGGCCTGGCCGTCCGAGCCTGCCGCCTCCGCCGCGGAGACTCCGTCGTGCACGCTCGACAGGGCGGTGCTCGCGGCGGCCTCGGACGTCCCGGCGGGCATCGAGCCGTCCAGCGAGGCCCGGTAGACCAGCATGCCGACGGTCCCGCCGGCGGCGATCCCGAGCGCGGTGCCGAGTTCCCCGCCGACCTCCTGCGCGGCGGCCGCCGAGCCGGTCTGCTCGGCCGGGGCGCTGGAGATGATCAGGTCGCTGACCAGGGCCATGGCGGCTCCCTGCCCCAGGCCGACCACGGAGATCGCGGTCACCAGCAGCGGCAGGGGAGCGCCGGGGCCGGTGACCGCTACGAGGAGCACGGCCCCGAGCGCGGCGACGGCGAGCCCGAGGGCGACCACGACGGCCGGGCGCATCCGTCCGGCCAGCGGCGCCGCGAGCATCGTTCCGGCGACGTTGACCACGATGTAGGGCAGGGTGCACAGGCCGGCCTGGAGCGGGGAGAGCCCTGCCACCCACTGGAGGTACTGGGTGAACAGGTAGAACATGCCGACCACCCCGGTCCCCACGAGGAGCAGCGTCACGAGCGGGACCGCGATGCGGCGGTTGGCGAGCAGCGTGAGGTCGAGGAGCGGGTCGCGTATGCGGCGCTGCCGGCGGACGAAGAGGGCCAGCACGAGACCGCCGGTCGCGGTGATGCCCAGCTCGCGCCAGGCCGACCCGGTACCGGTCTCCTGCCCGGCGGCGAGTTCCTGGAGGCCGTAGACCACGGCGAGCATCCCGGCCACGGACAGGGCCACGCTGGTCAGGTCGAGCGGGGCGGTGTTCCTTTCGGCGCGTTCGGGCACCAGCGCGGTTCCCGCCAGGACGAGCAGCGCCATGGGCGGGACGTTGATCAGGAAGATCGATCCCCACCAGAAGAACTCCAGCAGCGCGCCGCCCACCAGCGGGCCGACCGCGCCGCCGACGGAGAAGGCGCTGAACATGATCGCGATGGCCAGGCGGCGCTGGGTGTCGTCGCGGAACATGGTTCGCAGCAGGGAGAACAGCGAGGGCATCAGCGTGGCGCCGGCGGCGCCCAGCAGGGCGCGCGCCAGGATGAGCATCTCCGCGTTGACCGAGAACGCCGCCAGGCTCGAACAGGCGGCGAACGCGGCGGCACCGGTCAGCAGCAGCCGCCGCGGCCCGACGCGGTCCCCCAGGCGCCCCATGGTGACCAGGGACCCGGCGATGACGAACCCGTAGACGTGCACGATCCACAACGCCTGGGACGCGCTCGTGTCCAGATCCGCGCTGAGCGTGGGCATCGCGAAGAACAGCACGGTCAGATCGGTCGAGAGCGTCAGCATCGGCAGGACCAGGAGGGCGAGCCCGGCCCATTCCCTCGGGGTCGCGCGCTCGGCGGAGGATGTGTCGTGCACCTGTGCTCCCGGCGTCCGGTATCGTTTCGTTCCGTAACGTAATCATAGGAGACCGGCCGAGGCAACCCACCCGGGACCCCCGGATCCACGACGTCATTACGTTCCGCGACGGAACCACTAACCTGAGCGCATGTCGGACCTGCACAGCGGCGCCGCGAAGGGCGCCGGCGGCCGGCCCCGCGATCGGCAGATCGACGAGGCGGTGATCGCCGCGACCCTCGCGATCCAGGAGGAGAAGGGCTACTCCGGCGTCTCCCTGGAAGCGGTGGCGCGGCGCGCCGGCACCTCCCGCCCGGCGATCTACCGCCGCTGGCCCGGACGCGCGCCGCTGGTGCTGGCCGCGGTCGCGGACCGCCTGGACGTCCCCACCCCGCCGGACACCGGATGCACGCTGTGCGACATCGGCGAGAGCTTCAACGTCTTCCTCGCCGCCTACCGCACGATCCGGCCCGAGGCCCTCAGCGCGCTCTACGCGGACTGCGCGCCCGATCCGGACCTGCGCCGCCGGTACCTGGCGACGGTCGTCGAGCCCGCCCGCTACGCCGTCGGCCGCACGCTGGACCGCGCCACCGCCCGCGGCGACCTGCGCTCCGGTGCCGACCGCGAGCTGCTGCTCGACATCGTCGGCTCGCTGGTGCAGTACAGGGCGATGTTCGGACGCGAGCACCTCACCGACGCCGAGGCCGGACGCGCCATCGAGATGCTCCTGCGGGGCGCCGCCGCGGACTACGACGCCCTGCTCGCGCACAGCGAGGCACTCGAGCGAGCAGACCTCGGCGGATCGGCGCATCACGTCCACGCCCCGCAGGGTGCCTCGGATCACTAGAGACGATTTCTAGAGATCCTTTGCGTGTCGGTACGCCCCCATCTCATGGCTGAGTCGCTGAACGTGGTCGTCACCCGCGATCGACGTGCTCGCCCACAACGCCGTGGTCTGGCCCAGGCACTTCGTCCGCAACGAGTGGTGCACCGCGAAGCGCGCCGCGTAGGTCATCGCCCGGCCGGCGGTGAGCTGGGCGGGTCGTTATGGCGTGGTTTCGGTTTGGTGCCACATTGTTAGGTAGGTTTCGGCGCCTTGGGTTAGGTCGGCTGTTATTTCTTGGCCGGCTCTGTTGTGGATGTCGGCGAGCCAGTCGGGGACCAGGCCGTAGTTGGCTACGCCGTCTGTGTTGAGGTCCCAGGTGCGGAGGCCGGTCTGCTGGCGGTCGAGGGTCACCGCCGGGTCCACTGGGGATTTGAAGGGGTAGCGGAGCGGGGTGGTGTTGTTCGCGCGCGGGGGCGGGAGGGCGCCCATGCCGTTCGCGTCCAGGCCGTAGC